>NZ_CP043538.1:300000-402500 GCF_000364445.2 Methylobacterium mesophilicum SR1.6/6
GCCCGCGAAGCCGAGCGGCCAGGAAACGCGCCGGTCGCGGCGGATCTTCCCCCTCGAGGCGTCCTCGGTCCCGGCGATGAGGCGCATCGTGGTCGACTTGCCGGCGCCGTTGATGCCGAGGATGCCGTAGGAGATGCCCGGCTTCAGGGTGAACGACGCCTGGTCGAGGATGATGCGCGGGTGACCGTTGGTCCGGTAGATCTTGGTGACTTTCTCGAAACGGATCACGGGGACCGCTCTCCCGACACACGGCAGGCCATCGACGGCCCTCGGCGCCGCGCTAGCGCGCGAAGGTGGCCAAACTTGGGGGCTTCCTCCTGTTGGCCAGTCCCGGGCCATCCCGGGCCGCGGCGCCGGGACCCCCACGGACATGCTTTTGCCGTCTGGCGGTGTGAGAGGCTTCGCAGGCCTCGGCGCCGCCATGATCGCGGGCCGAGCGGGTCCGCGACCCCGTCCGAAGCCGCTGAAGCCGGGAAGCAGACGATGAACATGGAGATCCGGCAAACCGGGGGTAAGCCGCTCAAGGTCTCGGACCGGCAGCGGGCGATCACCGACGCGCTGCAGCAGTTCACGCGCCTGACGAGCGTGATGGACCGGAAGAAAGGTGTCCGGTCCTATCAGAGCCACGTCAAGGACGACCCGTGGATGCCGATCCTGTTCGTGATCTGCTTCGTGCTGCCGGTCGCGCTCGGCGCCCTGTATTACGGCCTCATCGTCTCCGATCGATACGTCACCGAGACCCAGTTCGCGATCCGGCCGGCGGTCGGCTCGGCCGAGAAGGCCGCGCCGGACGAAGTGGGGACCAATGCCGGCACCGTGAGCTCGACGATCGCCCAGGACAGCCTGATCACGCTGGAATATGTCCACAGCCGGCCGTTGCTGGAGGCGATCGAGGCTGAGCTGCCCGTCCGTGACTGGTTCAGCCGCGACAGCATCGACTACTTCTCCCGCCTCAACCCCGATAAGCCCATCGAGAAGCGCCTGCGCTACTGGCGCCACCGGGTGGCTGTCGATGTCGATTCGACCTCAGGAATCATGTGGCTCTCGGTCGAGGCGTTCGATCCGGGCGAGTCGCTGGCCATCACCCAGGCCATCCTGAAGGCCGCCGACGCGATGGTGAATGGCCTCAGTGCCCGGGCGCGTGAGGATGCCGTCGCCGAGAGCGCGCGCGAGCTGACGCGCGCCGAGGAGCGCGTTCGCACGATCAGCGCGGCCCTGACCGATCTGCGCAACCGGGCGGGCGTACTCGACGCCGTGAAATCCAATGAGGCCAATCTCGCCACGATCGCGCAGCTGCGCAACACGCGGGTGAACCTCGCGGTCCAGCTCGCGGTCGGGCAGCGCGATCTCGGCCCGGCCGCCCGCAATATCATCGACATCAAGCAGCAGATCGCCGATCTCGATGCCAATATCGCGCGCCTCCAGCGGGAAAGCGCCGGCGCCGCGCCGGAGCAGAAGCGCCAGCTCTCGAGCGCGCTCACGCAGTTCGAGGCCCTCGAGACCGAGCGGAAGAGCGCGGAAAAATATTACGAGTCGGTGCGCAAGGCCAACGAGCACGCGCGCATCATCGCGGCGCGTCAGGTCGAGTATCTCAGCCCGGTCGTCGTGCCTGTGAAGGCGGAATCCTCCACCGAGCCGCGGAGAGCCCTGATGATCAGCCTGATCACCGCGGGCTCGGCCGTGCTGTTCGCGGCGGCGCTGTTCGCGCGCAAGCTCATGGTCAGCTAAGGGGCGCGCTCTGGCCGGCTCGTAGGGCGGGGGCGACCGCCCTGGCGCGGGTCTGCGCACCGGCCGGAGACCGCGGGACCGGCGAAGGCGCGCCGTCGGTGGCCACGCTCTTCGGGATCGTCGGGCCGGCGCGGCGATCGGCCGGGGGAAAGCGGGACGGCCGCGGATCGCCCGTCGGATCAAGGCTTGAAACAATCCCGTATCCGGGCGCGACCGCAGATCCGCCGCGTCCCTCGACGAGCCGTCGCTACTCTTCGGAGCCCAGAACCTTGCGCGCTTCCTCCAGCAGGACGACGTGCTGCACGGCGGCGGGACCGTCATCGGGGATCGACCGGCTCGCTTCGGCGATCAGGGTCCTGAACTTCCTGCGATCAAGGCCGCCCCAGCCGGTGCTGGCCAGAACGGCGGACAGGACGATCTGCATCGCCTCCACGCGGAAATCCGCCTCCTTGATCTGGTCGAAGAACGGGGCTGCCGGATGGTCCCGGCTGTCCAGCGCGGCCGGCAGCTGTCTCAACTGCTGTGACAGTTCCAGGATCGTCAGATCCATCAGGTTCCTGCGCGCGACCTGGAGTTCGGCGGCCCCGATCGGCTCCCTGCCCTTGCGCAGCCAGGCGTAGAACTCCGTGGCTTCCGCCTCGGCGATCTCCTCGACGCGCAGATCCAGGTGGCCCATCGCCGCCAGTTCCAGAAGCATCAGTCGGAAGCTCGACGGCACGAAGATCCAGTTGTGGGCGTCGACGTATTCCGGCCGCGCGGCGAGGCCGAGCTGCGCCTGCGCCTGATCGAACGGCATGGAGAGGACACCCTCCCGGACATCGTCGACACGCCAGCCCGGTGCGCCGCCCTTGTGGACCGTCCGCATCACGGCCTCGAAGTGGGTGCGGGCGTCGTGGCGGGAGCGCTTCTCCAGGAAGGCGGCCAGGGCATCGCCCGTGCTGGAGGGATGGCGATAGAAGTCGAAACACTTCCGCTTGTCCGGCACCGCGAGGATGACGACCCCGTCCGGCCGGATCAGCGTCTCGGCGGCCTTGAGGAAGGTGACCACGTCGGTGGTGTGCTCGATGACGTGGCTGGCGATGAAGGCGTCGAACGTGCCGTGCTGATCGACGGGCACCGCATCCGCCAGGGAGCCGCCCTGCCAGACGAAATCCACCTCCTCGATCCGGGCCGTGTCGACGCCCTCGTGGGCCGTGTACTTGGCCACGAGATTGTCGCGGGACGCGTGATCGATGACGAAGGTGTTCCAGCCGTCCCGCTTCGGCGCGAGCGGGTTGAAGCTCGGCCCGACCTCGACGAGGCGGGCATCCTTGGTCAGCGATCGCAGAAGGCGTCGTGTCCGGTCCATGCACACCCACTCCTAGCTGCGGTGGGAGGTACACAAACAGCCCGTGCAGGTCACGGGGCTTCGCGTATGGCTCGACTGCGCGTCGTGCAGCCGTGGCGCGACAGAACGGGGGACGGCACAGGCCGCGCCGTTCCCTGCTGCAGCGTACAGACGCACGCGACCCTCCGGAAACCGCAGACACCATCACGCAGGTTGAGGGATCTGCCTGGACCGCGTTCGATCGTGGCATGACCTCGCGGACCGAATGCCCGTTCAAATCGTGAGGAAATGCTGGACGAGATTATCGGCCCGGCACCAACGGCGCGAACAGTCATCACGATTTTGTTAGCGCTGGGCGATCAACAATCGATGATTTACGAGCGAACAAAAGGCAAATTTACTTGTCATAGCTGCGGACGCGTTTAATGAATGTAATAATGGAAGCGCCATCGAGGTGATCCGGATGGTGGCGGCGGGCCGGCGCGGCCCGCTCCCGGTAAAACTTCCTTCAACGTGGCGTTGTGGTTACACCGTCGATCACGAAATCGTGTACGCTCTCCCTCAAGGTCAAAGGCATCGAGAGGCAAGCTTTGAAACAGCCGGGCGGCGCAAGCGATGATCGCAATCTGACTTGGCAGACCCTGCAGCCGCGCGAGTCTCGTTGGCGCGCGCTTGGTCAGCGGCCCGTCATCGCATGGCTTACCGGACTGTCCGGTGCAGGCAAGTCTTCGATCGCTATGGCTGTCGATCGTGCTTTGACCGGCGCGGGGCGCGCCACCATGGTGCTCGATGGAGATAATCTCCGACATGGCCTCAACAAAGATCTCAATTTTACTGAAGACGATCGCATCGAGAATATTCGGCGGACCGCAGAGGTGGCGAGACTCATGGCAGAGGCTGGCCTCGTGACAATCGTCTCGCTGATCTCGCCATTCCGTGTGGAGCGAGACGCGGCACGGGCAACGGCAGGCGATATTCCCTTCCTCGAAATCTTCGTCGATACGCCCCTGAAGCTCTGCGAGGCGCGAGATCCGAAGGGCCTCTACGTTCGCGCGAGATCCGGCGAGATCCCCAATTTCACCGGTGTTTCCGCACCCTACGAAGCACCTCTGGGGCCGGATCTGGTCCTGGCCACGGCGGGCCGCCACGTCGCCGCCTCGGCACAACCCTTGATTGACGTCCTGCTGCGGTTAAGCGCCCAGCGCAACCCATCGGCCAAATCAGTCAATGCGCAAGTGAGTAGCCTATCCTCATCAGGAATATGATCTTGATTCTGAGAATATTGTATCGGCATGGCTTTCGGTGAAAGAGTTCATCTCGTAATCCACGTCGGTCCGCACAAGACCGGAACGACATCCATCCAGAAAATGTTGTTGTCTCAGTCCAGCAAAGAGGATTGCGGTTTTACATATCCCTTGCTCTGCGGCGACGAGATCGGGCAGCACACGTTCGCGCAATCGGCCTGCTCTCCTGAGCGGCCGGCCTGTCAGAGGATGCTGGCCGTTCTCAAGACCGTGGAAGGCTTGTGTGTCCTGTCCAGCGAGGAATTGTGCTATCTGCCGGCCTCGGGGATACGAAGCCTGCGAGACGCGCTTCCCGACGCGCGCGTCACGATCGCATATTATCAACGCGATATTCTTTCGCTCTTGCAATCCTGGTGGCAGGAAACGGTCAAGCATGGGAGTGTTCGCACCCTGCCGGATTTCGCATTCGGTTGCGTGCTCGCACCCTCTCAGCTGCACCTGCTCGTCCCGGACACCTTGTTGAAGGGCTGGGCATCCTTCTTCGGCCGGGATGCCATCAGGATCGTCCGCTACGACCGCGTCTCCGACGTCGCCAAGCAATTCGCCTCCGATTTCCTCGCTCTCGATCTGCCAGCCGAAGCGCTGGCGTTCAGCAATCCATCTTACGATTATATCGATTGCGAAATGATGCGCTTCTGGAACAGGCAAGGGTTCTGGGGATCAGGCGTCGTTCAGGCGCCGGATTACTTGGACGTGCGGACCGAATTCGCTGAGCGATCGAGCGCCTTCACACGGAATTTCAGCTTGAACTACAGCCGCAGCGCGTTCTCGACGATTGAGGAGATGCTGATTTCACGCTGGGGCGATCGGATTGAAGGCTTCGATGGCGGTCAGCTGTTCGAGGTGCGAGAACGATTGTATTCCTACATCGATCCGGATGTCTGGGCGGCCCATCCTGCCCTGATCGACAAAATGCGCGCGTTCGCACTCCAGAATGCGGCCTTCAGCTGTCCGAAACGCTGATAGACCACGGTCGCCGACCGGGTCGCGATGGAGCATCGAGCGGCCGGGAGCCGCGACGGGGATCGTCACACCTGCGGCATCGGGACAGCTGTGGCGAGGGTAAGGTTGGGTGCCCGCGGGTCGCGACCAGACGCGACCCGCGGAAGCGTTCGCGGAAGCTGTTGCGCAATTCCGGGGTGGCACGCCGCCTCCGTTCTTGCTACCCCACCGCATCCATCTCTGACTCCGCTGCTCGTGCTCGAAGCAGCGCACCACTCTCGCTTGCCATCGAACAAGTCTTTGCGGCCCGGGCGTGCCGCCGGGATGTCGGTTGATCGGCGATCCTGGATCCAGGTTGCTTTCAGCGTGGAACGCTTCTACGGTGAAGAATTCGTTCCAGTCGAGCCATTGTGATAGTGCTTCCATGGTTCGAACCGGGATATCTGTCGTAATCGTAGGCGGAACTTGGCGCGATCCAGGTCGCGACAGGGGACAAGCAGCTTGTCTCCGCTGAATATCGGCGCGCGTGGGTATGGCTCAGACAATCCGGAAGCAGGTTCTGTTCGTCGGAAATTGCAACGCGCATGATCTGTCTCTGGCATTCTCCGCCCTGGATGCTTTGCGCGGTGACTTCGAGTTCCATCATCTGGCCCTGCACGCGACGCCGATCCCCTCTCCGGAGATCAGGCAGATCGCGCAGGACGCGCATGCCGTCTTCATCCAGAACATCGCCGAGGCCGAGCGATTCAAGGAGGAGCACGTTCCCAGCGGCGTCCGGTGCTTCGGCTATCCCAACCTCATGCGGCGGGCGCTGTGGCCGTTCGACGGGCTGGTGTACGGGCGTGACGCCCTCGCCGAGGCCGACGCGGCCAAAGCCGGCTTCATCCGGTTCCCCGACGGGCTCCTCGGCAAGCTGAGAACCGACGTTCCGGATCCCGAGGAGCGCTTCATCGCCTATCGCGACTTGAAGGCGTCCGGCATCAACCGGAACTTCACTCGTCTCCTCGAGATGGAAGACGAGATGCTGACCCACATCGACAGCATCTTCGAATGTCAGCTTGGCCGGTACGTGCGGGAACAGACCCGGACGGACCAGCTCTTCCACTGGCTGGGTCACCCGAGCGGCCTCCTGTACGCCGCCCTGATGGGGTATTGCTGCGCGAAGCTCGATCTTCCCGATGTCAGGCCGCAGCCCGGGGCCGTCGATGGCTGGTCGACCATGCAGGTCCCGGTCCATCCCCGCGTGGCGGAGCAACTCGGACTGGAATGGGCGACGCCTGAGCGGGTCTATACCTACGCACCCCTCGGGCAGGTCACCTGGGAGCAGTACGTGAAGCACTACATCCAGATCCTCGGTTGAGCGGCGGATCCGCCATGAAGGCCGAGGACCTCACCTGGCTGCCGCCGCCGCCGGACGACTGGCGCGACCGCGTCGCGGCCGCCCTGGCGGACGGCGACCGCCAGCGCGCGTGGTCGAGCCTCGTCGCCCTGGCGCGGACGCGGCTCGACTTCGTCCAGACGGCTCGGGTGAACGCCGCGCTCCTGAAGCTGTTTCCGGAGGCACCCGCGCATCTGACCACGCGGCCGGTGCGGCTCGCGGTCCTCGGCTCGGCGACGCAGACGCATCTCTTCCCGGCCCTGCGGGTCGCCGCCCTGCGCCGCGGGATCTGGCTCGCGCTGTATGAGCCGGATTATGGCCAGTACAGGCAGGAACTCGAGGATCCGAGCCCGGAACTCCGGGCGTTCGGGGCCGACACTGTCCTGTTCGCCCTCGACGCGCACCATCTCACGCAGGGCGTGCGGGATCTCGCCGATCTCCAGGCCGCGGACGACGCGGTGGCCCGCTCGGTGGACGGACTCGCGCGCTGCTGGCGCGCCGCCCAGGACCGACTGGGCTGCCGGGTGCTGCAGCAGACCGTGCTGCCGGTCTTCCCGGCCCTGTTCGGCAGCAACGAGCATCGGATGCCCGGGTCACGCCACCGCGCCGTGACGCGCCTGAACGCCCTGATCCGCGACCGGGCAGACGCGGCCGGCGTCGACCTCGTCGCCGTCGACGACGGCGCCGCCCGGTACGGGATCGCGGCCTGGCACAATCCCGTGCTCTGGCACCGGGCCAAGCAGGAGGTCTCGCCGACAGTCTCGCCGCTCTACGGCGAATGGGTCGCCCGGATCCTGGCCGCGCGGCAGGGCCTGTCGGCCAAGTGCCTCGTGTTCGACCTCGACAACACCCTCTGGGGCGGGGTGGTCGGCGACGACGGGCTCGACGGCATCGTCATCGGCAACGGCGACGCTTTGGGCGAGGCCTTCCTGGCGCTCCAGCATTACGGCCTCGATCAGGCCCGGCGCGGCATCCTCCTGGCTGTCTGCTCGAAGAACGACGAGGCGAACGCGCTGGCCCCCTTCGACAGCCATCCGGAAATGGCGTTGCGCCGCAAGGACATTGCCTGCTTCGTCGCCAATTGGGACGACAAGGCCGCCAACATCCGCGCCATCGCCCGGCGGCTCAACATCGGGCTCGACAGCCTCGTCTTCGTCGACGACAACCCCTTCGAGCGCAACCTCGTCCGCACCGAACTCCCGATGGTGGCGGTCCCGGAGGTGCCGGACGATCCGGCCCTGGTCCCGCAATGCCTCGCCGATGCCGGCTATTTCGAGGGCGTGGTCCTGACCGAGGAGGATCGCGACCGCACCGCCCAGTACCGGCAGAACGCCGAACGGGAGGCGGCCCTCGACGGCGCGACCGACATCGCCGCCTACCTGCGCAGCCTCGACATGGTGCTGGCGTGGTCGCATTTCGACACCACGAACCTCGCCCGCATCGTGCAGCTGATCAACAAGACCAATCAGTTCAACCTGACGACGAAGCGCTACGGCGAGGACGAGATCCGCGCCCTCATGGCCGACCCGGAGGCGGTCGGCCTCCACTTCCGCCTGACGGACCGCTTCGGCGACAACGGCCTCATCGCCGTCGTGATCGGCCTCAGGCGCGGCGCCGAGCTCGTCCTGGACACGTGGCTCATGAGCTGCCGGGTGCTCAAGCGGCGGGTCGAGGAGGCGACGCTGGAGGTCATCGCCGCCGAGGCCGAGCGGCTGGGCGCCACGGCGCTAGTCGGCGCGTACCGGCCGACCCCGAAGAACGGCATGGTGCGCGGCCACTACGAGCAACTCGGGTTCCGCCTCGCGGAGGAAGCCGAGGACGGCACCACGCACTGGCGGCTCGACCTGGGCGGCCGTCAGCGCCCCGATCTCCCGATGCAACTGGTGAAGCTGGACCGATGACCGACGACGCAATCTACGCCGGCCTGACCGAGATCTTCCGCGACTTCCTCGCCGACGATACGATCGTGCTGACGCCGGAGACCACGGCCGACGACGTCGAGGGCTGGGATTCGTCGAGCCACATCAACATCCTGCTCGCGGCCGAGGAGCGGTTCGGCGTTCGCATGACCAGCGCCGAGATCGAGAAGCTGACGAGCATCGGCGCCCTGGTCGACCTGATCCGGTCCAAGAACCCGAAACTCTGAACCCCCAGCTCCGAGGTTCGGCCTTGGCCGCCATCGCCGCGCGTACCTTCACCCTCGACGATCAGCACGCCTTCGCGGCGCTGTCGGGGGATTCCAACCCGATGCACCTCGACGCGAAGGCGGCCCGGCGGACGCAGGCGGGGCGCGTGGTGGTGCACGGGGTGCACGCCGTGCTGTGGGCGCTGGACGCCGGCGCCGGGGCGACGCTGGCCGGGCTGGAAACGCTGACGGTGCGCTTCGACCGCATGATCTACGTGGGTGACCGCTGCGAGGTTCACTCCGGCCGCCGCGGCGGCGCGGGCCCCGCGTTCGACATCGTCGTCGGCGACGCGGTCGTCACCCGCATCGACATCGGATCCGGAGGCGGGGCGCCGGTCGCCGCCGAGGCCATCGGGCATGTCTTCGACCGTGCGGCGCGGGCTTCCGCGCTTGAGGCCGCGTTCCCGCGGGCGGCCGCCGCGTTCGGGGCCGGGATGCTCGCCGATCTCGCGGGTCTTTCTCAGCTCGTGGGCATGGTGGAACCGGGCCTGCACTCCATCTTCCGCGGCTTCGCGGTGGCGCGTCAGGACAGCGAGCGCGGCGACACCATGCGGTTCGGCGTGGTTCGCGACGACGAGCGCTTCAACCTCGTCACCCTGGCGGTGCTCGGCCCGGCCTTGCGCGGGCAGGTCGAGGCCTTCCGGCGGGCGCCGCCGGTGGCGCAGCCGGGCGTCGCGGATCTGCGGGGACTGGTGGCGGCCGATGCGTTCGCCGGGCGGTCCGCCCTGGTGGTCGGCGGCTCGCGGGGGCTCGGCGAGTTGACCGCGAAGCTGCTCGCGTTGGGTGGCGCCGCGGTTACGATCACCTACGCCATGGGCGATTCCGAGGCCGCGGCGGTGGCCGAGGAGGTCCGCGCCGCGGGCGGCGCCTGCGACGTCATCCGCCTCGACGTGCGGCAGCCCATCGCCGGCCAGCTCCCCGCGGGCCGTGCCTTCGATCGGCTCTTCTACTTCGCGACGCCGTTCATCTTCGGGAAGCGCGGCAAGGCGCTGGACCTCGCCCTCCTCGACGAGATGATGGGTTTCTACGTGCGCAGCTTCTACGAGGTCTGCGAGGCCCTGCGCCGGACCGGGGATCACCCGATCGGCGTCTTCTACCCGTCGAGCGTCGCCGTCGAGAGCCGGCCGGCCAACATGACGGAGTACGCCATGGCCAAGGCGGCCGGCGAGGTGCTCTGCGCCGACCTGCCCCGGCTCCTCAAGGGCGTGCGCGCGCAGGTGCGCCGGCTGCCGCGCCTGCAGACCGATCAGACGTCGAGCGTCCAGCCGGTCGAGACGGGCTCGGCGGTCGACGAGATGCTGGCGGCCATCCAGAGCCTCGCCTGAGGACGGCGGGACGGCGCCCCCTGCCCCACCCGCGCGAACCGGTCGCCCGCCCTGGGGCGAGCCATCTCGGTGGAGGAGGCTACCGTATCTAGTTGATGCCTTTGGCGCCGCCGTCCTTGCGAGCGCAGCGAAGCAATCCAGTGGCGCGATCCCAGCCGAGGTTGCGCTGCCCTGGGTCGCTTCGCTGCGCTCGGGATGACGGATGGGACGCGTCGACCGGAGCGTTCAATCGGGACCCGTGTCGCCCGCGGCCTCAGGCCCGGCCAGATCGGCGGCGGTCAGGTGCTGCTCGAGATGCGCACGCAGGACGGAATAGTGCTCGACCACCTTGTCGAGCATGGCGGCGTTCGCGGTCCGGACGCGCTCGGAGTCGCGATCGGGCTGGTAATTCATCGCGTAATAGGCCGCGTGCGCCTTCAGCTTGGTCGCCACAAAGGCGGCGTCGGCCGTCCAGTGCGCCTCGTCACGAACCATCTGGAGCCGCCGGGCGATCTCGAGCCATTGCAGGTCGAGCGCGATGCCGCTGCCCATCTGCTTGAACAGGTCGAACGTCGAATCCAGGATTTCGAGGGCGGCTCTCGCGGACAAGGGGGGCGCTCCGGTCAGGACTGCGCGACGATGAGGTCGGGCCGCACGTACCAATCGTCGAACAGGGAGAACTGGCGGAACCGCGGGCGATAGCCGTGGCCGGTGAGCAGATCGTAGATCTTCTCGCGGGTTCCCGAGAAATTATGCTCGACGCTGATCAAAGCGATGTCGTGGCGCGAGAAATCGAAGCTCTGCAGCACGTCGAACTCACCGCCCTCGACGTCGATGCTCATGTAGTCGATCCGCTTCGGCGCCCGCGCCTCCGCGAGGAACCGCGCGAGGGAGATCGTCTCGACGCTGTACTGCCGTCCCTCCTGCCGGAAATGCGCGTGGAAGTCGCTCTCCACGAGGTCCTTCATGCCGGACAACTCGCCGATATCCACCTCGTTGAACTGAACCTCGGCGCCGTCGGTCCTGTAGACGCATTTGTCGCTGATGTAGCAGTCGCGGTTCCTGTACAGCGCCTCGTGCCAAGCCCGAGAAGGCTCCGCGAGGGCACCCTGCCAGCCATACGTCTTCTCGAGGAGGAGCGTGTTGCTGAGGCTCATGCCATCGCAGGCGCCGAACTCCACGAAGTAGCCGTTCCGCTTCTCCTTCAGCTCGTACAGGACCCAGAGATCCTGCAGCAGCTGCGCGTTGGACAGCGGTGCCATCCGGGTGGCGAAGGACAGGAAGTCGAGCTCGGAGCTGAGGATGTGGGGTCCGGCGTCCAGGTTGTCCCTGAATGCGATGACGGCGTTGAACATCGTCAGGAGTTCGACGTCCATGATCCTCGGCTCCAGCCTCTGAGTGGGATTGATCGGCGGCGCGGACGGTCGCGACGGTCAGTCGCGCGCCGATGACAGTGGCGAGGCGATGCGCCCGAGGAGCCTGTTCGAGCCTTCGAGCAGGACCGTGTGCTGGAGGGCGGCGGGGCCGTGGTCCGGGATGGATCGCGCCGCCGTCCGGATCGCGGCCAGGAAGCGCTTCCGGTCGAACCCGAAGGGGCGCAGGCTGCCGGCCAGGGCGTCGACCAGCGTTCCCATCGCCTGGGATCGGGCCTGAGCCACCTCCCGATCGCGCAGGGCCGCGTCGCGCTCGGCCTTGATCAGCGCCAGTTCGAGCTGCTGCCGCTGGATCTGGCGGATGTACTTCGTTTCGATGTCGTGGACGGGTTTCTTTGTCATACGCGTGTGTAGGCCTGGGGCGGACGGCATTCCCCCGGAGGAGACCGAGGATTTCAAGAGCGCGATTCCTCAGGCTCCTATCGGCTGCCTGACATCGTGGTGGCAATCGGCGGTCGCGGGCCGTTGGACAGCAGGACCGTCCCGGCCAAGACCGCTCGAGAACCGAGCGAGGCCGCGCGTTCGTCGCGGAGCGGGACGACCGCGCGGCTTCCGTTCACGCCTGTATCTTGGCCACGACGTGCTTCACCAGAAGCAGGCCGATGCTGGCGGTCGTCAGTGCGAACATGATCACGTAGAGGCAGTCGACCTGGATGCCGGCATAGGGATAGTAGGCGGAGCGCACCCATTCCGCCAGCTGCATGGCCGGGTTGTACTTCATCCAATAGTATATCTTCTCGGGCATGTAGCTCGGAAGGAACATGACGCCGCTGGACACGTACAGGATGATGCTGAACAGCGCGTAGCCGATCAGCCAGCCGGGGAAGAACCCGATGATCGCGACGTTGATGGTGCCGATGCCGATCCCGAGGAGGATGGCGGCGAGATAGCCGCACATGGCGGTGATGGGTTCAGCGGGAATCGGATCGCTGCCGATGACGACGAGGACGGAGGCGACGACGACCAGTGCGAGGAAGCCGGTCACGATCTCCACGAGGATGCGGGCCAGGATGACGTCGAACAGCTTGACCTGCGGATAGTAGGTCAGCGGACGGTTGGCGATCACCGCCTTCATCACCTCGCGGGAGATGTACTGGAAGACGAGAACCGGGACGGCGCCCGAGGCGAAGAACAGGGCCCGGTTGTCCCCAAGCGGGGCCGCCATCTTCTGGAAGGTGTAGATCGCGATCAGCATGAAGACGTGCACACAGGGCCAGAGCACGACCACGCCGTAGCCCCAGATCGAGGCGCCGAACCGCGTTCGCATGTCCCGCAGCATCAGGGCGTGCAGCACGTGCAGATAGGACTCGACCGGAGTCTTCTCTGCCTGAGCCGACGGAAGGGCAGCCATGGATCGACCTCTGGAGTTTCCCCGCCTGCTTCGGCGAGAAAATGGGCCAAAGTGCGTTGACGGGGGAGCCGGTGCGCCGGGAGCGGCTGTCAGGCCCGGATTGCGTAATAGTCGCCCATCAGGCTGTCGTATGTGGCGGCCTGGATCGGCTCGGAACGCCGGCCGGCAGGCGAGACGTCGACGGCGAGCAGCCGGTCGTTGACGGCCGACGGGTCGGCGGCGAGGGCGTGCGGCAGGCGATGACCGTTCGGATAAGCCTGTAGCCTCTCGCTTTGGGCGCCGAGGTCGAAGGCGACCACCGGCAGGCCGGTGCGCAGGGCGAGCGTCAGCGCGTACGCGTAGGTCTCCGGCCAGATCGCCGGCAGCAGTACCATGTCGGCCGAGACGTAGGGCACGCGATCCAGGATCTCCGCGTCCTCCCAATGCCGGCCGGTCTCTGCGATCTGAAGGGCTGCCCGCGCCACACGATCGAGGGTCGGATCGTCAGTCGAGAAGCGCCCGGTCTCGAAGACCCCTGCCCGCTCAAGGCCGCCCGTGAGCGTCGGGTCCGAGAAGCCCACGATCGCGAAGGTCAGGGGCAGGTCGCGCCGGCGCGCATCCGCTGCCAGCGCCTGCAGAAGCAGCCCGCCTTCGGGCATGCTGACCCCGCCCAGCACGGCGACGCGGCGGATCCGTCCGGGCCTCTGCAGGGTGGTGTCGCGCACCGACCGCTCCGGCTCGATATGCGGCCGCACCGTCACCGCCAGATCCGGGTACACCCCCCGGATCCGCCCGGCCGTGTCGCAGGACGGCGCGAACACCCGCGTGGCGCCCGCCAGGAACCGCCCGAACGCCGCCCGCCGCGCCCTCGGGTCCGGCTCCTCGAACCCCTCCGCGTCCGACGCCAGGCACGCCCGGCACTCCGCCACCGGCGCCAGCCCGCAGTAGCGCCCGTCCGGCTGCACCAGGTGGTTGCGGTGGCACACCGGCGAGTAGTCGTGCAGCGTCCAGGCATACGGTCGGCCGGAGCCCGCCACCAGGTCCATCAGCGCGCCCGCCGCCGCCCAGCGCAGGCCCGCCAGCGAGTGCACGTGGATCAGCACCGGCGCCAGCGCCGCGATGAAGCCGGCGAGCTCCGCGGCGTCGCGCGGCAGGTACAGGCTGTCGAGGTTGGGCAGGTACAGGAACTCGGGGCTGCGGTAGGAGACGTGGACCTCGAGGTTGCGGGTCCGGTCGATCTGCAGCAGCACCACGCTCAGGCCCTCGGCACGCGCCTGCGCGATCATGTCGTCGATGTGGCGCTGGATGCCCCCGCCCCAGGCGTGGGTGACGAACAGCAGCGCCCGGCCGGCGAAGTGGCGGGCGAGCCGCGCGCGGTCGAGGCGGGCGCGCCCGCGCCGTCCGGGATCGGCCTGGACGAACTGGCCGACGCGGGCCGGGTAGTCCGGGTGCTTGGCCAGCAGCGCGGCCTGGCCCTGGTCGTACTCGCCGCCCTCATCGAGCCCGAAGGAGATCTGGCCGGCGTGGTAGACGAACACGTCCTCGGCGAGCAGGTTGACGAAGCCGGCCTTGATGGCGCGCAGGCACCAGTCGTTCTCCTCGCCGTAGCCCTTGCCGAAGGCCTCGGCGTCGAGGGTGCCGACCGCGTCGAGGGCTTGCGCCGTCATGAGCATGCAGAAGCCGACGCCGGTGGGCACGGGCACGGCCTGGCCGGGGTTGGTCTGCGCGGCCAGGCGGTCGAGCTCGGGCCGTTCGATCTCGAGCGGCATGGTGTTGTTGGCGTTGAAGCGCGGGTAGGAGCAGATCGTGGCGTTGTTGGACAAAGGCGTGACGCTGGCCACGGGCGGGCGGGCGTCCTCAGCTTCCGCGTGGGCGACGAGGCGGTCGAGCCAGTCGCCGTGGACCTGGGCGTCGGAGTTGAGCAGGACGACGGCGCGGCCCTGGCGCAGGCCGAGCGCGCGGTTGACCGAGCGGACGAAGCCGAGGTTGTGTTCGTTCTCGACGAGGTGGAACAGGCCGCGGCGGGCCAGCTCTGCCAGCTCTGCGGTGAGCTGCGGGTCGGGGGATCGGTCGTTGACGGCGAGCAGGGCGAAGGGTGTCGCCTGGGGGGCCGAGAGGCAGGCGTGGATGGCGCGCAGGGTCTCGCCGCGTCCCTTGTAGACGGGGACGATGACCAGCACGCGGGCGTCGGCGATGGGGAGCGCCTGGGGCAGGCCGTCCCAGTCCTGCGGCGCGGGGGCCGTCATGGGCGGGTAGGCGCCGAGATCCTCGGGGGCGGCCATCAGCCCGGCGTCCCGGCCGGTGCGCACGTAGTGCAGGAACGGCGACTCGCCCGGGGCGAACAGGTGGCCGTAGGCGCGACGATAGAACCGAGTCGAGAAGGCCTTGCTCGGGTCTCGATCCTCCTCCTGCCCGTGGGACAGGAAGTGGATGACGGGACCGTTCTCGAAGCCGCGGGTGTCGGGATAGCGCTTCAGGTACCAGGGCGCGTCGAAGAGGGGTTCGATCTGCCGCGCCTGCTCGAACAACGCCGCATCCTCCGCGGAGGGCGGTGAACCGTAGCGTGGATCGAAGCCGGCATCCGCGACATCCGCGCCGCGCAGCAGGGCGGTGGCCAGGAAGTGGACGAAGGGCGCGATCCCCGTCGCCTCCACGTAGGGATGATGCGCGCGGTAGGCCCAGCCGTTGAAGTCCGGCCTGGGGTTGCGGCCCTTCCTCCAGCCGGTGTCACAGTAGTCGCGCACCGCGTCGGCCTCCTCGGAGAGCCCGTAGCGCGCCCGGTAGAAGCCGTGGTCGAACGCCCCCGCCACCAGCCGCGCCTGCAGGGCGAGCAGCGCCTCCCGGTCCACAGCCTCCCGGCCGATCGCCCCCAGCCAGCCCGTGTCTTCGACGGGCGCCCGCGCCGGCCGCAACCCGCACACGCGCAGCAGCGCCGCCAGCGTCGAGCGGCCCGGCCCCGGGTCGCGCAGCTCCCGCCAGCCCGCGCCGGCAAAGTGCAGGTACGGCGCCATCCCGCCGACATCCGGGTAGGTCGCCCGGTACCAGCCCTCGTCCACCGCCGGCAGGTTCAGACGCTGCGGCCCGGCAAACGGCTCCGCCCCGGTGAGCCGCGCCTCGGCGACGTGGCGGAAGAACGGGTCGTCCGCCACCGCCCGGCTGCCGGCCCGCGCCTGCACGAAGCCGGTCGGGTCGAAGTCCGGCCGCGGGCTGACCCGCGCCCGCCAGCCTTCGGTCACGTAGTGGCGCAGCAGCGCGTCGTCCGAGGCGCCCGCCAGCGCCTCGGCCTGGGGCTCGGCGAGGCCCCGCCGGTAGTGGGCGGCGTCGAAGTGGGGCGCGAGCGTCCCGAGCCGCAGCGCCAGCGCTTCGGCCGGGTCCGGCCGGGCGGGTCCGCCGTGGAGGACGTAGTGCACCAGCGGGTTCTGGGTGGCGAAGGTGAGGCCGCGGGTCAGGCAGTAGGCCAGGGTGTCGAACTGCGGTGCGGGCTCGCGGCCCTCGCGCCAGCCCGACGCCATGTAGTGGTCGGCCGGGTCGACGCCGGCTGCGGCGATGTCGGGGTTGCCGGCGAGGTAGAAGGCGCCGTCGACGAGGCGGCGGGCGAGGCGCGCGATCTGGCGCGTGTCGCGCGGGGCCAGGGGATAGGCGGCGCCCTCCCCGGTGGACGTCCCCTTGCGGCGGTGTCGCGCGAGCGCGTGGAGGAAGGGGTTGATGCCGGCCGGGGCCAGGTGGGGGTGCTCGGCGAGGTAGGCGGCGGACGAGAAGTCGGGGCGCGGGTCCCTGCCCTCGCGCCAGCCGTGGACGAGGTAGTCGCGCACCGGATCGGCCGTGATGCCGTACCAACTCGCGTAGAAGTCCGCGTCGAAGTACGGCGCCAGCGCGGCGATCTGGTCTGGCGCGGAGGCGATATCGTTCGCCGGCAGAAGGCCTTTGGGGCCCGCGAGGATGGCGACGGCGCTGCTGCCCGCGCGGATCAAGCCAGCGCTCGCCCAGCTTCGATACAAGCCGTGGAGTTTGTTCAAGGCACCGCACTCACGTCGCAGCGCGTCGCGCCGGTCGTTTCGACTCCTAGTCCGTCACCGACACGCCTGTCTCGCCCGTCAACCACGCCTGGAATCGAGCGATGCGCCCGGGCCGGAGCGTGGATCTTGCCGCTCGCTGCATTGGAAGCTCGTGCCCGTGTGCGCATGCGTTCGCGGGGTTGCGTTCAAGACAGTCACGTGCGCCGGGCGAGGCGCCACGTCGGTTGCCTCCTGCCCTATCGGAGCGCGCCGAGGTCGTAAACATCGGTGCATGGCCTGCCCGATTGTACCGAGCCGGCGCCAATCCGCGGCGCTGTTGACGCTGCGAGGGGCCTATGACCTATGCCTGACGACAACGACTTGATGTGGCGGGATCGTTCCATGGCTGAGGATAACACCCTTACGAAGGCTCTCGTTGACGTTCGGGCGCGCCGAGCCGCTCTTCAGAACGATTACGATCGTATCGCGGCCGAACTCACGAAGCTGCGCGCAGCCGAGGCTGCCCTGACCTCGATCGTGGAGGGGGTTCCGCTGGAGGACACCGCGCGCCTGCACGCATCGGATGGTGGACGGGCTCCGGCTGCCGATCGTGCCGCTTCCGCCCAGGGTGGCCGGCGCGGGGCTCGCGGTCCGCGAGCGAATTCGGCCAAGGGACGCCTGAAGGCCCTCCTTGCCAGCGCGGGCCCACAGGGCTTGTCGCACGCCGAGATCGCCGACCGGCTGCCTGATGTCGCGCCCAACACCCTCAACACTTACCTGAGCATGATGGTGACGGGCGGCGAGGCGGTCCGGAACGGCGACTTCTTCACCGTCGATGCGGCATCGGAGGAGGCGGATCCGGCTGACGAGTCTGCCGCCGCCGACGACACCCACCCCGATGCCGAAGCCGCGGAGTGAGCGGGAGTACCTGTTCAGCTGTCTTCAGCTGGATGAAAGCAGAATGGCCGCTGTGTAGAAAAATTACCGGAAGAGCCGCCATGCTGATATCGACTCGACCTTGCCGTAACGGCGCATCTGCGCCCTTCTTGAAAGCGGGCAGGGATCGCGCAGCCAATTCGGCCCCTATCCTGCTGCCGACCCCGTCACGAACAGCACCGCCGGTTCTCGCACCTCACTGCGCGTCACGCCACAGAGCGGCCATTTCCTGGAGCGCGGCTTCGCCCTGACTGAGCGCCGTCTGCTCGTCGGGCAACGAGTAGAGGCATTGCCGGAGGATGCAGTCCTGATCGCGGATGACCCAGCGATAGCGCGAGGGGTCCTCAGGGCAACTCTCAATCTGCAGGGAGAGGACTGCGAGGGCTTCCGCTGCCATCGTGGGCTCCTTCGACTTGCCGGACTGCGCTCCTGTCCTCGACGGGTGGGCAGTCGGGGAACTGCATCCAGTGGGTGAACGCGTCGGTGCGGTAGCTGTGCTCGCACGAGGCGACGTGCCAAGGTGCTGCATCGTCGGCGTGCTTGGGATCCCAGCGGATGATGGCGCGCTGGTCGGGCTCGTCACGGTTGATGGCGATGATCCACCGCCCATCGTGCGGGGCCCGATCCATCGTCCTCCAAGTGCGCATGGCACCCTCCCGGCGCCTCATCGTAGTGAGGCACCAGGAACGCTCGAAAGGCCGAAACCGTTCGGGCATCCCTCTGGCATCCTGCCGGATCTTCGCGACAGAGTGAGGCGCCGATCCGGCCGCACGCCACGGTGCGACCGGCCGGACGCCTCTGAGGTACGAGGACCTCCAATCTGCCGACGCTGTCGGACCCGTCTCTTGGGCGCGAGCGGCTCAGTAGCGACCGTAGCCGCCGTAGCCGTTGTAACCGCCGTAACGACGTCCTTCGTAGATGCGCACGTCCCGGCGGCCGTAGCCGCCGAACTCGCGGTGGCGGCGATAGCCGTGCGCTGGGGCCCAGGCCGGTGGGCCACCGTGACGGAAACCGCGCTCACCCCTGGCCCATGGCGGATCCGCCATGGCGGGCGAGGTGGCCCCGACGACTCCGACGGCCAGGGTCAGCGCGCCGAACGCAGCCAACATGGATTTGCGAACCATAAAATGCCTCCCTCGTGTCGGGATGTTGCCGACCACGGACCAGAGACGGCGGGCACGGGCGAACCGTTCCCACGCGAAGGGCGCGATCGCGAGCCACTCGCGCTACGATCCGGCGCAGCCTTCGCCCGACGACTTGCGACAGGGCGCAGCCATGCGTTCGAGGACGATGCGGCCGCGACACGGCGAGTGCAGAGCAACTCACGCGGAGCCGCCTTTCCTAGGGGGACCTTTCGCGGTCCCGGGGAACCATCGGCGCTTCTCAAGACCCGCCATACGTCGGCCGCTCTACGACGTCGGCCCGAAGCGGTTGCGGCCGCCGTTCAGCCGCCTCAAGCCAGTCGGCGTGCACCTCGCACGGACATCAACACCAGCGCCGAAGCCGCAAGAGCCAGCGGCACGAACGAGACCCAGAGGACCGTGTCCCATCCGTAACTCGTGAGCAGACCTCCGGACGAGAACGAGCCGACGGCCACCATCCCGAAGACGATGAAGTCGTTGACCGACTGCACCCGCGTCCGTTCCTCGGGCCGGTGGCATTCCAGCACCATCGCCGAGGCCCCCACGAAGCCGAAGTTCCAGCCGAAGCCGAGAAGGATCAAGGCCAGCCAGAAATGCGCGACGTCCACGCCCGCTAGGCCGACGACGGCAGCCGCGCCCGTCAGTGTCAGGCCGGCCGCCACAACTCTGGGCGCCCCGAAGCGCGTGATCAGCCGTCCGGTGAAGAAGCTCGGGCCGTACATGGCGATCACGTGCCACTGGAGGCCGAGGTTTGCGTCCGCCTGCGCATGGCCGCACAGGTGCATGGCCAGCGGCGCCGCCGTCATCACGAAGTTCATCAGCAGGTACGACACCGAGCCGCAGACCACCGCGATGATGAAGCGCGGCTGAGCCAGGATCCTGGCCAGCGGCCGCCCACCGTCGAGAACGTCCGCAGCGGGGCGTGGCAGGCGGACGCCAGCGAGAACGACGGCCGCCAGTGCGGCGACTGCCGCCTGAGCCAGGAAAGTAGCGGCGAACAGGTAGGGCGGCCACAGGTTCATGGTGTGCGTGACGAGTTGCGGGCCGATCACCCCAGCGAAGATCCCGCCCGCCATGACGGTGGACAGCGCGCGCGGTCGCCGCTCCGGCGGGACGCACTCCGCCGCGGCGAAGCGGAAGGAGAAGACCACGGCGGCGTAGGCCCCCCCGAAGAACATGGCCGCGCTGAACAGCCAGAAATCGGCTGTCAGGATGGCGAGCGTGGACAGCAGCCCGACAAGCACCCCGCAACTCGTTCCGCACATGAAGGCCGCGCCGCGACCGTAGCGGCGGGCGATGCTGCCGGCCGGGAGCGAACAGGCGGCCATCCCGACGACGAAGATCGAGATCGGTAGCGTCGCCAGGACCTTGCTCGGCGCCAGCATGTTGCCGACGATCGCGCCGGTCGAGAACACGACGACGGAGTTCGCCCCGGCGAGCGCCTGTGCGATGGCCAGCCTGAGGACGTTCGAAGGGCCGGCTTGGGCAAAGGACGCGCGTTGGGTGGTCAACGTGGGGGCGTCAGGCATCGGAGGCTCTGGTTTCGACGGACGGCTTCCCCGTGCCCGCGAGCCGGCACGAGAGGTCAAACCGGGAGGGCCAGGTTTGGTCAGGTCGGGCGGCTCTATATCGAGCGGCGCCCGTCTGTATCTCGACGGCATGCCAATCGGTATAGAATGGCTGCCAGCCTGAAGACTCGCGGTGATGTAGAAGCCGATTGAGGCGCCGCCTGGGCTGGTGCTGCCCGGAGCGGTCACCGGGCGTTCCCAGATCATCCCGGCGCGTGGGTACTTTGCCGAGCACGCACTCCGCTGGCGCCAACGCGTCAACGCCACGTCCGGAGTGCCCTCGGTGGTCGTGGAAGGGCGCTCCTTCGTCATCCCGCCGGAGCAGGCGGTGTGGCTGCCGGCCGGCGTCCGGCATCGGGTCGGATCGCTTCTCGGCTCCCAGTTCCGCAGCCTGCGGGTCGCCGATGAGGTCGGACAGGACGCGACCGGAACTGGCCGTAAGCCGCCTGTCCGCTTCGGAGCCGGCTAGCCGGTCGGCATCGGCCCCGGCCCAGACGAACGACGCTCGATCAGCTCGATCGGCATCTCCGTTCGGCGCGCGCGGAGTTCCCCGCGCAGTCGGGCCAGCAGATGCTCGGCGACTTCCCGGCCAAGCTCCGCAGTCGGAAGATGAATCGTCGTGAGGGACGGCGCGATATGGCTGGCGATCTCGAGATTGTCGATCCCGACGACCGACAGGTCGCGGGGAACGGTCAGACCACGTTGTTCGGCCTCGAGAAGCACGCCGACGGCGAGAAGGTCGTTCCCGCAGACGACCGCCGTCGGGGGCTCGGCGAGCCCCAGGAGCTGCAGGAGGCCGGCCCGGCCGCCGGCGAGCGAGAAGGGCTGCTGCGATACGCGGGCGTTCGAGAACTCGAGGCCCTCCGCCGCGAGGGCCCGCCTCACGCCGTCGATGCGCAGGCGCGCGCGGTCGTTGGCCTGGGTGAAGCCTGAGACCATGCCGAACCGGCGGTGGCCCTTGGCGAGCAGGTGCCGGGCCGCGAGATAGCCGGCCTGCGCGTTGTCGAAGCCGATCGAGTCCAGCCGGCCATCGAACGACCACGTCAGCACGACCGGGATCGGCGTTTCGGTGACGAGGGCCCAGGTCTCGGGCAGATGGTCCGCGCCGACCAGCATCAGGGCGTCGACGCCGCGACCGAGCATGGATCGGACAAGCGCGGCTTCCTCGACGGCCGAGTATTCGTGCGCCGCGATCAGGAGCTGATAGCCGTTGCGGGCCAGGGTCGTCTGCAGCGCCTGGATCGCACGCGCGAAGATCGAGTGGTCGAGCGTCGGGATGATGGCGCCGATCGTATACGTCCGGCCCGATGCGAGGGCCTGGGCCGGGCCGCCGGGCAGGTAGCCGAGCAACTCGGCCGCTGCACGCACCCGTCGGATCGTGTCCGGATGGACGATCGCGGCGCCGGCCATCGCGCGCGAGGCGGTCGCCGGCGAGACGCCCGCCCGCTGGGCCACCGCCTGCAATGTCGCGCGCTGCTGACGTTTCACGGCAAGACACTCTGGGTCGGACTCCGCTCCGCAGTGATGAATGCGCATTCAATAAAACGCAACTGGCCAGCGAAGCATGCTCTATCCGTGCTGGATTCGCGCCGCGGTACTGCCGATTATTATAGACCGATGGTTGACAAGCTGGCGGTGAAGCGCACAATGAAAGCGCATTCATTGAATGCTCATGCGGTGAGTCGCGAGAAGACGGCCATCGCAGCGCGAGGAAACGCCGTGAAGTTCAGCCGCCGCATGTGCGTCGGCATGGCGACGCTCGTCGTCATCGCCGTCCTCTGGTACGTCGCGACCACCGGCCTCGGCCTGATCTCGGCAGGGCGGTTTCCGGCGCCCGGCGACGTGGAGACGGCAGCGGTCCAAGCCTTCGTTCGCGGCTATCCCGATACGACGCTCCTCGTCCACGTCCTGCACTCGCTCCGGCTCGTTGCCCTGGGCTTCGTTGTCTCGGTGACGCTGGGCGTCCCGCTCGGCCTGCTGATGGGCTGGAACCGCACGGCCGAGGCACTCATCAACCCGGTCTTCCTGCTGCTGCGCCCGATCCCGCCGCTCGCCTGGATCCCGCTCGCCATCCTGTGGCTCGGCCTGGGCGACGGGGCCAAAGTGATGGTCATCGTCATCGCGGCGCTGCCTCCGGCGGTGATCAGCACCCAGGCCGGCGTGCGGGGCGTGCCACCGCAGATCATCGAGGCGGCGCAGATGCTCGGCACCCCGCGCCTGCGCTTCGTCACGGACGTGCTGGCGCCGGCGGCGGCGCCGATGATCTTCACGGGGCTGCGGCTGGCGCTCCAGGCGAGCTGGACCACCCTGGTCGCGGCCGAGCTCGTCGGCTCGCTCGCGGGGCTCGGCTATGTCCTGAACGTCGCGCAGCAGGATCTCTACCCGGGCATGATCCTCGTCGGCATGGCCGCCGTCGGCGTGCTCGGTGCCGGGAGCACCGCGTTGCTGGGGATGGCCGAGCGCCGGGCGATCGGCTGGGCGCAGCTGCGGGGGGCCGCATGATCGCCTCCCGCCAGCCGCTCCCGCTGCACCGCAGCCTGGCCCTCGGCGCGATCGGCACCCTGGCCTTTCTCGGCTTCTGGGCGTTCCTGTCCCGGTCCGGCCTCGTCTCGCCGCTGTTCCTGCCGGGACCGGTCGCCGTGGCGGAGCGCTTCGCGAGCCTGACCGAGCGGCCCTTCGCGGGGGGCACGCTCCCCGCCCATGTCGCCTCCAGCTTGCAGCGGTTCCTGATCGGCTACCTGCTCGCCGCCGCGGTCGGCGTGCCGCTCGGCCTGATGATGGGGTGGTCGCGCCTCCTCGACGACATCGTCACGCCGATCTTCGACGGGCTGCGCTTCATCGCGCCGATCGCCTGGGTTCCCTTCGCCGCCCTCTGGTTCGGCACCGGGATCGGCGGCCCGATCCTGATCATCTTCGCGGGCGCCTTTCCGCCCTGCCTGATCAACGCCTATCGGGGCGCCCGCTACGTCGACGCGCGCCTGCTGGAGGCCGCCGAGATGCTCGGAACGCCGGGCTATCGGATGATCGCCGAGGTGCTCCTGCCCGCCGCGCTGCCCTCGATCGTCGCCGGCCTGCGCATCAGCGCAGGCCTGGGGTGGCAATCCCTGGTCGGCGCCGAGCTGATCGTGGCCTCGACGGGGGTCGGCTACATGATGGTGCAGGCCCAGGGCGCCGTCTCGACCGCGACCGTGATGGTCGGAATGGTCGCGATCGGCCTCGTCGGCGTGGTCATCGACGTCGCGCTGCGCACGCTCGAGACCCGCCTCCGCCGGCATCACGGACAGGCTTGAGGGGATCCGATGAGCGCAATCCGGTTCGAGCGGGTCGAGAAGAGCTTCGGGAGCAACGTCAAGGCGCTCGACGGCGTCGACCTCACGGTGGCCGACCGCGAGTTCGTGGCCATCGTCGGCGCCTCGGGTTGCGGCAAGACGACCTGCCTGCGCCTCGTGGCCGGGTTCGAGGCCCCGACCGGCGGCCGGATCACCGTCGGCGGGCGGCCGGTTACCGAGCCGGGGCCCGACCGGGCCGTGGTGTTCCAGCAGTTCGCGCTGTTCCCGTGGAAGACCGTGGCGCAGAACATCGCGTTCGGGCTGCGCAACAAGGGCATGCCCGCCGTCGAGCGCCAGGAGCGCGTCGCCGCGGCGATCGACATGATCGGCCTCGCCAGCCACGCCGACGCCTACCCGCACCAGCTCTCCGGCGGCATGCAGCAGCGCGTCGCCATCGCCCGCGCCTACGTCCTCGAGCCCGAGGTGCTCCTCATGGACGAGCCCTTCGGCGCCCTCGACGCCCAGACCCGCGTGGTGATGCAGGAGGAACTGGTCCGCCTCGCGCGCAAGAACCCGCGCACTGTCCTGTTCATCACCCACGGGGTCGAGGAGGCGGTCTACCTCGCCGACCGGGTCGCGGTCATGACCAAGCGCCCGGGGCGCATCAAGGAGATGATCGACGTCAAGGCGGTCCGCGAAGCGGAACGCTGGGAGGAGCACGCCCGCATCGAGGACGTGATGGACCTCGAATCGTTCGTCCATCTGCGGACGCACATCTGGAAATCGCTGCGCGAAGAGAAGGCGGCCGGCCGGTCAGCCGGCGATCCGCGACCCGAGGGAGAGGCGACATGACCGAGATTCGAGGCAAAGGGTGCCGGCGCGGCCGGCGGCGGGCATGGCTCCTGGCCGGCGCCCTCGCGCTGGCGCCGGTGGTCGCGTCGGCCCTCCCGGTGAAGGCCGCGGAGCCAGAGCGGATCGGCGTGTCCTATCAGCCGTCGCTCTACTGGGCGCTGCCCTTCTACATCGCCACGCAGAAGGGCTGGTGGAAGGAGGTCGGCCTCGAGCCGACCTTCGCCGTCTTCCCGGCCGGCGCGCCCCAGGTCGCCGCCGCGCAGGCGGGATCCTGGGATGTCGGCGGGACCGGTTCCGTGCCGGCGATCCTCGGCGCGGCGCGCTTCGGCCTGCTGACGATCGGCCTCACCAACGACGAATCGAAGACCAATGCGTTGATGGTGCGCGCCTCACGGCACGATGCGATCCTCAAGGATCCCAAGCAGCTCGCCGGACAGAAACTGCTCGTCACCACCAACTCCACCGCCGATTACGCCGCCCGCGCCTGCCTTCGGAAGTGGGGCCTCGGCCCGCGCGAGATGCGCTTCGTCAACCTCGGACAGGCGCAGATCATCTCGGCGATGATCGCCGACGCGGGCGAGGTGGTCGGCGTCTGGGCTCCGAACACCTACACGCTGGAGGAGAAGGCCAGCGCGCAGGTCCTGTGCAGCGGGGCCGACGCCGACGCCATGGTGCCCGGTGCCCTGATCACCCGCGCCGACTTCGCCAAGGCGCATCCGGACGCGGTCGCCAAGTTCCTCGCGGTCTATCTCCGGGGCTGGGGCTGGGCCAAGGCGAATCCCAAGGACGCGCACGACATGGCCAAGCGCTTCTACGCCGAGGGCGGCGTCGAGGCGTCCGACCACGCCATCGACCAGGAATTCGCGCTGCGCCCGACCTACGCCCTCGACGCGCAGCTCAAGGCGATGGCGCGTGCGGACGGCCCCTCGCAGGTCGACGGCTGGTTCTCACGGATCGGCACGTTCATGGCCGAGGTCGGCACCATCGCGCAGGCGCCCGAGGCCAAGGGATACATCGACGACGCCTTCATGAAGCGCGTCGCGGCCGATCCGAAGCTCCGGGCCTTCGCCACGGAGTTCGACGCGGCCGCCGCCCCGCGCTGAGCGCGGCCGGCCGCCTCGCGGCGCTGCCGCCCGGACCGGGCTCCGCGCTCCCGGGAGGCGCCGCCTGAACCTGTTCGAGACATCCGTAAAGAGGCAGGGATCATGACGATCGACTACGCGAAGCGGGCGACCAAGACGCCCGAGACCGAGACCGACGCGGCGCGGCAGGTCGTGACGGAGATGCTCGCCGCCATCGAGGCGCGGGGCGAGGAGGCGGTGCGGGACTATGCCCGTTCCCTCGACCGCTGGACCGGCGAGATCGTCGTGACCCCCGAGGAGATCGCCCGGCGCACGAAGGACATCCCCGCGCGCGTCAAAGAGGACATCGCCTTCGCGGCGGGGCAGGTGCGGCGCTTCGCCGAGGCTCAGCGCGACAGCGTCCAGGACTTCTCGGTGGAGCTGGTGCCGGGCCTCGTCACCGGCCAGAAGCTCGTCCCCTGCAACGTCGCGGGGTGCTACGTGCCCACCGGGCGCTACGCCCACATCGCCTCGGCCTACATGTCGGTGGCCACCGCCAAGGCGGCGGGCGTCCCGACGGTCGTGGCCTGCTCGACGCCCTTCCGCGGCGAGGGCATCCACCCCTACGTGCTCTACGCGATGCAGGTGGCCGGCGCCGACGTGATCATGACGCTGGGCGGCGTCCAGGCGATCGCCGCGATGGCCTTCGGGCTGTTCACCGGCAAGCCCGCCGACATCATCGTCGGGCCGGGCAACAAGTTCGTGGCCGAGGCCAAGCGGATGCTGTTCGGCCGCGTCGGCATCGACGTCTTCGCGGGCCCATCCGAGGTCGGGATCATCGCCGACGAGACCGCTGACCCGGCGCTCGTGGCCTCGGACCTCGTCGGCCAGGCCGAGCACGGGCACGAGAGCCCGGCTTGGCTGTTCACCACCTCGCGTGCCCTCGCGGACGACGTGATCGCGCGGATGCCGGCGCTGATCGACGCCCTGCCGCCCACGGCACGGGACGCCGCCGCCGCCGCGTGGCGCGACTACGGTGAGGTGGTGGTGTGCGGGAGCCGGGAGGAGATCGTCGCCGTCTCCGACCGCTACGCGAGCGAGCATCTGGAGGTCCACGCCGCCGACCTCGACTGGTGGCTCGCGCAGCTCAGCAATTACGGTTCGCTGTTCCTCGGCGAGGAGACCACGGTCGCCTTCGGCGACAAGACCTCAGGTCCGAACCACATCCTGCCGACCAAGTACGCCGCCCGGTATTCCGCCGGGCTGTCCGTGCACAAGTTCCTGCGGCCGCTGACGTGGCAGCGCATGGACCGGGAGGCCTGCAAGACCATCGCCCAGGCCACGGCCCGGATCTCGCGCCTGGAGGGTATGGAGGCCCATGCCCGCACGGCCGATCACCGGCTGGCGAAGTACTTCCCCGGCCACGGCCTCGATCTCGGCGAGGCGGTGACCGCATGACCTTCCGCCTGAAGCGCCTGTTCGACCTGACCGGGCGGACGGCTCTGGTGACGGGGGGTAATTCCGGTCTCGGGCTGGCGCTGGCCCGTGCGCTGGGCCTCGCCGGGGCCGGGCTGATCCTGACCGCCCGCCGCGAGGCCGACCTCGCGGCGGCGGCCGAGGACCTGCGGGGGGAGGCGATCGCCAGCGAGATCCTGCCCGCGGATCTCGCGGAGCCCGCTGCGGTCGCCGACCTCGTCGCGCGGCTCGGCGGCCGGCCGGTCGACATCCTCGTGAACGCCGCGGGGATGAACCTGCGCCAGCCTTTCGCGGCCGTGACGGCGGAGGCCTTCGACCGGCACATGGCTCTGCACGTGCGCGCGCCCTTCCTGCTGACCCAGGCCCTCGCGCCGGGGATGGCGTCGCGCGGATACGGGCGGATCCTCAACGTCGCCTCCCTGCAATCCTACCGGGCCTTTCCGGACTCCGCGCCCTACGGGGCCGCCAAGGGGGCGGTGGTGCAGCTCACCCGCGCCGTCGCGGAAGCGTGGTCGGCGCGCGGCGTGACCTGCAACGCGATCGCGCCCGGCTTCTTCCCGACGCCGCTGACGCAGGCGGTGTTCGCCGATTCCGAGCGCGCGGCCCGCAACGCCGCGCAGACGGCCTGCGGCCGCAACGGCGAACTCACCGACCTCTACGGCGCGGCGGTCTTCCTCGCCTCCGAGGCCTCCGCCTACGTCACCGGGCAGACCCTGCCGGTCGACGGGGGATTCACCGCCAAATGAACGCCCGCTTGTCCGAGGCCCCGCGATGAGAGCGCTGATCTACACCGGTCCGAACGCGCTCATTGTCGACGACGTGCCGGTTCCCGTGCCTGGGCCCGGCGAGGTGCTGGTGCGGGTCGAGGCGGTCGGCATCTGCGGTTCGGACATGCACGCCTATCACGGTCACGATGCCCGGCGCCCCGCCCCGCTGATCCTCGGCCACGAGGCCGCCGGACGGGTCGCGGAGGGGCCGCGGGCCGGCGCGCGCGTGGCGGTGAATCCGCTGGTCACCTGCGGGCACTGCCCGGCGTGCGAAGCCGGACGCACGCACCTGTGCCCGAGCCGGCAGATCCTCTCGATGCCCCCGCGTCCGGGGGCCTTCGCGGACTTTGTCTGCGTTCCCGAGAAGAGCCTCGTACCGATCCCGGACGCGCTGTCGACCACGCACGCAGCCCTCGCCGAGCCGCTCGCCGTCGCCTACCACGCCGTCAACCAGGGGGCGCGGCTTCTCGGGCGCCCTCTGGCGGGGGCGCGCTGCGTGGTGCTGGGCGGCGGCGCGATCGGTTTCGGGTCGGGTCTGGTCCTGGCCATGCAGGGGGCGGGCGAGGTCGTCATCATCGAGCCGAATCCCGAGCGGCGCAGCGAAGCCGCGCGCGGCCTCCCGACGGCCCGCTGCCGAGCGCCCGACGATGCCGAGGGTCCGGGTCCCGACAGTGCCGACCTGATACTCGACGCCGTCGGCAGCGACGCGACGCGGGCCAAGGCGAGCCAGCTCGCCCGGCCGGGCGCGGTCATCGTGCATATCGGGCTTCTGCCCGGCGAGCGGGGGCTGGACGTCCGCAAGATCACGCTTCAGGAGATCGTTGTGTCGGGCAGCTACTGCTACACGATGCAGGAGTTCCGCGACGTGGTCGAGGCCCTCGCGGATGGCCGGCTGGGTCCCCTCGACTGGGTCGAGGAGCGCCCGCTCGCCGCGGGCGCGGCTGCCTTCGCCGACATGGATGCGAGCCGCGTCGCTGCGCCGAAGCTGATCCTTCGTCCGAACACGCCGGCTTGAGAATCGGCGTCGCACGAACGGAAGACCCTACCCGAAGTCGGACCCACGACGGCGGCTTCCACGGGCGGACACAATCCCCGTGCGGTCGGAGCCCGCCCCCGTGCAGGCGGGGCTTTCGCCCGGGGAGGGACGGATCGACCGCTCCTGCGAGACGCCGCTGTTGCCAGATGTCTTATATATGATGCATTATCTGGTAGCATCATCGTGACCCGTTGGCGGACGGAAGTGCGGTCGAGGGTTGCCGGAGGAGCGCCGGGAAGAGCGCAGGACGGCTGAGACGCAGGCAAAGCTCGGTACGGTCGCGTCGACACGTGGCCCAAGCCGCGGCGGCAGGGAGGAAGGATGGACACGGGTCAGCCTCTTCTGGAGGTGGACGGCGTCACGCTCCGCTACAAGACGCCCGAGCATCTCGTCACGGCCACCTACCGGGTGAGCTAGTACGACCAGGGCCAGGCCGCGCTGCTGGCCAACGCACCCGGACTACCCGGCCCGCGTCGGCCAGTTCGTCCAGGCCGATCCCGGACGGCGCGGGCGCGCCCGCCTCGACCGCGCGCGGCTCGCCCGTCACTTCTCGGGACGAGCGCTGCTGTTCGTCACCCACGCCTGGGGCGGGGGCATCCAGCGCCACATCGACGACATGATCGCGCAGGCGCGTGCCGAGGGCCTGAGCGTGGTGCTGCTGCAGATCGACCGGACCCGCAACCTCGAGGTCCACGTCTCCTACCGCAGCCCCGAGTTCCTGTACCTGCCCAACCTCGACAGCCTGTACCTGCCGCGCGACGCCGCGGAGCTCGCCGGCTTCATCGCGGCGCTGGCGCCGGTGCTGATCCACGTGCACTCGCTGGCGGGCCTGCGCTGGGCGGCGGCGGGCGCGCTGATGGACCTGGTGGCGGGCTCCGGCCGGCCGTATGCCTGGACGCTGCACGACTACTCGCCGGTGTGCCACCGCAACCACCTGGTGCAGCCGGACGGGCGCTACTGCGGGCTGGCGCCGGTGGCGGAGTGCCGGGCGTGCCTGGCGTCGGACGCGGAGGGGTTCGAGGAGCCGGACCCGAGCGCGCGGCGGGCGGCGTTCGGGCGGTTCCTGGCGGGCGCCACGCGGGTGTTCGCGCCGTCCTGCGACACGGCCGGGCGGATCCGGGGGGTGTACCCGGATCTGGCGGTGACGGTGCGGCCGCATATCGAGCCGGAGCGGTCCGTGCGCGACACCGCCCTGCAGAGGCCCGGACGGATCCGCCGCGTCGCCGTGCTCGGCGCGATCAGCGCCACGAAGGGCGGGTTGTTCCTGCAGGCGCTCGCCACCGACGCGCAGGACCGGGACCTGCCGCTCCGGTTCGCGATCGTGGGCTTCTCGGACCCGGCGCTCGCCATCGGCCTGGAACGCGTCGGCGTCGCCCAGACCGGGCGCTATCACGGCGACAACGAGGCGCTGGATCTCGTCTGGCGGCTCGCGGCCGACATGGTGCTGCTGCCGGCGATCTGGCCGGAGACCTACTCGTACGCGCTGACGCTCGCCCTGCGCACCGGCCTGCCGGTGGTCGCCTTCGACCTCGGCGCCCCGGGGGAGCGGCTGCGCGCCGACCCGAACGGCCATCTGCTGCCGTACGCCCTCGCCGCCGACCCGGCGGCCTTCAACGACCGGCTGCTCGCCGTCGACGTCTCGCCTGCCGGCCGGATCTCCGTGCCGATCCAGGCCGCCGCCTACGGCGACCTGATGCGCGACTATTACGGCCTGGACCCGGTGCCGGCCCGGACCGAACGCCCCATCGACGAGGACGCCGCATGATCTCCGTCAACGAGGACATGAAGCAGGCCATGCTTCAGCGCGGCATCTCGGTGCTGCATCCGGCCCCGTTCGGCCTGCCGGAGGACTGCACCTTCGAGCCGCCGTGCAGCATCAAGTGGATGGGCATCGATTACTGCCTCACCATGGGGGCGTTCTCGTACGCGGTGAGCGGCTACTATTTCGGCGCCGACATCGCCCGCTACTGCTCGATCGGCGAGAGCGTGCAGGTCGGGCGCGGCAGCCACCCGGTCCAGTGCGGCTCGACCTCGCCGCTGTTCTACACGCACCACTCGGCGGTGTTCGACCGCCTCGACCCGCGGGCGGAGGATTACGAGATCTGCGGGCCGTATCTCTGGCCCAAGCGCGTGCGCATCGGCAACGACGTCTATATCGGCCACGGCGCCTTCCTGATGCCCGACATCACGATCGGCGACGGGGCGGTGATCGGCGCGATGGCGGTGGTGACCAAGGACGTGCCGCCCTACGCGATCGTGGCCGGCAGCCCGGCCCGGATCGTGAAGATGCGCTTCCCCGACGCGCTGATCGAGCGCTACCTGAAGGTGCAGTGGTGGCGCTACGCCTTCTGGGACCTGCGCCAGTGCTCGATCACCGATCCCGAAAAATTCCTCGACGCCGTGGAAGAGCGGATCGCCGGCGGCATGCAGGAATACCGGCCGGAGCTGATCCCGATCCAGTCGCTGGTGCCGCGGGGATAGCTCCGCTGGCGCGGGTGAGGCGGCCTCACGCCGCCAGGACCCGCGCCGCCGCGGCGCCCAGCGCCCGCACGCCCAGGGCAAGGTCGGCGTCGGCGGTATCCTCCGCCCAGTGATGGCTGATGCCGCCGATCGAGGGCACGAACAGCATCGCGGCCGGCAGGATCCGGGCGACGTTCTGGGCATCGTGGCCGGCGCCCGAGGGCATCACCTGCCACAAGCCGGGACAGACCGCCTCCGCGGCTTCCGAGAGGGCGCGCATCAGGTCCGGGTCGCAGGGGGCGGGGATCGCCTTGGACAGGGCGGTGAGCGTGGCGGGGCAGCGTTCGCGCCGGTTCGATTCGCGCACCAGGGCCTCCAGGCAGGCCTCCATCCGCTCCAGCACCGGCATCGACACGTCGCGGAACTGGAAGAAGACCTCGGCCCGGCCCGGGATGATGCTGAAGGCCCCCGGATCCAGGGTGATCCGCCCGGTGGTCCAGGTGCTGCGCGGGCCGCAGACCGTCGGGAATGCCCGGTCGATCGCCGCCAGCAGCCGCACCGCCGCGAGGCCCGCGTCCCGGCGCTCCGCCATGGTGGTGCCGCCCGCGTGGTCCTGGCTGCCCTCGACGTCGATCCGGAACTGCCAGATCGCCACGATGCCGCTCACCACGCCGAGATGCAGGCCGGCGGATTCGAGCTGCGTGCCCTGCTCGATATGCATCTCCAGGAAGCCGCGGTAGCGGTCCGGATCGAGCCGCATCCGGGGCAGGCCGGCGAGGCCGGCACTCGCCAGCGCCGCCCGCAGGGGCGTGCCGTCGGTGCGGTTCCGGGCGGCGTCGATCTCGGCCTCGGTCAGGTCGCCGATCGCCGAGCGGCTGCCCAGGAAGCCGCCGGAGAAGTGCCCCTCCTCGTCCGCGAAGGCGACGACGTCGACGGGCAGGCCGGCGCGGGCGAGCGCCACTCCGGCCACGACGCCCAGCGCCCCGTCGAGCCAGCCGGCCTCGTTCTGGGTCTCGATATGGCTGCCCACCAGGAGATGGGGCCCGGGGCCGCGATGACGCCCCAGCACGTTGCCGATGCCGTCGATCGAGGCGTCCAGCCCGCAGGCCTCCAGCTTGGCCATCAGCCAGCGGCGGGATTCCATGTCCGCCGCCGAGAAGGTCGGCCGGTGGACGCCGGTGCGGAACCGGCCGATCTCCCGCAGGGCGTACAGGTCGGCCAGGAAGGCCTGGGTGTCGATCTCGGTCATGCAATCCCCGGAGGCTTCACGTCCGGACCGTGCAAGGCCCATGCGCAGATCCGGGCTTCCGAAGAGCCTGCAGCCCCGATCTCGGGCTTTGCCCAAGCCCGGCAGGGTTCCACCCTGCACCAGCAAAAGGGCTCGCCCTTTTGAATCCGCGACTTGGCGCTACTCTGCCGCCGCGGGCGTCCAGTCCGCCGGTTGCGCCCCCGCCATCCAGGCGGCGAGATCGGCCCGGGCCCGGTCGGTCAGCGCGCGCTTCTTGAGCGCCGCCTTCTCGGGCCCGCGCAGGCGGCGGCCGGTCTCGTTGCGGGGCGCCTGCGCCAGCGGCGGGAACAGGCCGAAATTGACGTTCATCGGCTGGAACGAGCGCGGGGCGTTGGCCTCGCCGTCCGCCGCCACGTGACCGCCGGTGATGTGGCCGATGAGGGCGCCGAGCGCCGTCGTCTGCGGCAGGGGCGGCAGCGACCGGCCGGCCGCCTCCGCCACCGCGAAGCGACCGGCCATCAGGCCCACCGCGGCGCTCTCGACGTAGCCCTCGCAGCCGGTGATCTGGCCGGCGAAGCGTAAGGACGGCCGGGCCTTGAGCCGGAGGGTGGCGTCGAGGAGCCGCGGGCTGTCGAGGTAGGTGTTGCGGTGCAGGCCGCCGAGGCGGGCGAACTCGGCCCGCTCCAGGCCGGGGATCGTGCGGAAGATCCGCACCTGCTCGGCGTAGGTCAGCTTCGTCTGGAAGCCCACCATGTTGTAGAGCGTGCCCAGCGCGTTGTCCTGGCGCAGCTGCACGATCGCGCAGGGCTTGACCAGCGGGTCGCGCGGGTTGGTGAGCCCCACGGGCTTCATCGGGCCGTGCCGCAGGGTCTCGGGCCCGCGCTCGGCCATCACCTCGATGGGCAGGCAGCCGTCGAAATAGGGCGTGCCCTCCCACTGCTTGAAGCCGATCTTCTCCCCCGCCACCAGGGCGTCCACGAAGGCCTCGTACCGGGCGCGGTCCATCGGGCAGTTGAGGTAGTCGGCCCCGGTGCCGCCGGGTCCCGGCTTGTCGTAGCGGGACTGGAACCACGCCACGCCCATGTCGATGGAGTCGCGGTGGACGATCGGCGCGATGGCGTCGAAGAAGGCCAGCGACTCGGCCCCGGTGAGCCCGCGGATGCCCTCGGCCAGCGCCGGTGCGGTGAGCGGGCCGGTGGCGACGATGCAGGCGCCCCAGTCCTCAGGCGGCAGGCCCTCGACCTCCCCGCGGACGAGGGTCACGTTGGGGTGCTGCGCCAGGGCCCGGGTCACCGTGACGGAGAACCCCTCGCGGTCGACCGCCAGCGCGCCGCCCGCCGGGACTTGGTTGGCATCGGCCGCCCGCATGATCAGCGAGCCCAAGGCGCGCATCTCCTGGTGCAGCAGGCCGACGGCGTTGCCCTCCGGATCGTCCGACCGGAAGGAGTTCGAGCAGACGAGTTCGGCCAGCCCGTCCGTCTGGTGGGCCTCGGTGCCGCGCACCGGGCGCATCTCGTGAAGGACGGCGCGATGGCCGGCCTCGGCCACCTGCCAGGCGGCCTCGGATCCGGCGAGGCCGCCGCCGACGATGTGGATGGTCTGTGTCATGTCTGAGAATAACGAAGGACCGCCGTCCGGATCAACGGGCGGCGGTCCTTTCGTCAGGTTCAGACTTCTCGCGAGCGGCTGACGCCGAGGCCGGGATCAGACGCGGGCGACGCCGCGGATCTCGCTGCGGCTGATTCCGAGATCGGCGAGATCGCGATCCGAGAGGCGGGAAAGCTGGGAAACGGTGTCGCGGTACCGGAGATAGGCGCGGACGCGGGTCAGGACGCTACGGGCGGCGGACATGGTGTGCTGTGACCTCTGCTCGGGCAGACGATGGCGCTTCGTTGCGCATCGCTGCCTCTTGTTGCTGCAACGCACATATAAGCGCGCTGCGCCGCAGCAGGAGGCGAAAGGTCAAGCATCAGGTCTGCATCTATCGCATAACGAGATTAAGAACTCGGCAACCTTCCCGGATGGTCATACTTTAGGCGCATGAAACGCCGGGCGGAGGAGGCCGACCGGAAACACCGAGGGCGCCCCGCCTGACCGCGGAGCGCCCGGGTTCGAATGCCGGATTCCGGCCATCGGGATCGACGGGCCGTGACTCAGTAGAACGGGCGCGGCCCGTAGAAGCCGTAGGGGCGGTAGAAGGGCCGGGGCCGGGCATAGCCGTAGCCGCCGTAATAGGCCGGCCGGCGCCAGTAGCCGTAGGGGCGGGGCCCCCAGTTCGGGCGGCAGATGCCCCAGGGATTGGGATGGAACCCGGGGCCGCAGCCGCCCGCCGCCTGGGCGGAGCCTGCAAGCCCCAGACCGCCGGCGATCGCGGCGGCCATAACGAGCGCCTTCGCGCGCGGCGCGCTCAGAATCGTCATGACTGGATCTCCTCACTGCGTCCGGCGGATCGGCAGCCGGTCTCGGGAGATTCGCCGCCGCCGCCTGAACCGACGCTGAGCCAGAGGTTGTGCCCGATACAGGCTCGCGGCGGCGAGCGGGCAACGTCGCGGGTGCAGCAAAGGTTGCGACCCTGCCCCAGGCAGACCCGCGCAAAACCCGCGCAGGTTCCGGGGCGGGCGGCAGCCTGAGTGCAGCCTCAGTGCAGCGAAGGCGTGCGCAGGAACCGCTCCCGGTCCCCGGAGACCAGGGCGAGCTTCACGCCGCGCCCCTCGCGGCGGACGGTGAGCGGGACGCGCACCCCCGCCTCGCCCAGCGCCCAGACGCTGCGGAACAGGGCGGCGAGATCCGCCACGGGCTCGCCCGCCACCGCCTCGATCACGTCGCCGGCCTGCAGGCCGCCGGCCTCGGCCGGACCGCCGTCGGCCAGACCCATCACCACGATGCCCTCCTCGCTCTCGGTGGCGTAGAGGCCCAGCCAGGGCCGGGGCGGCCGGTTCGCCCGGCCGCGCGTGGCGAGGTCGTCGAGGATCGGCGGGAGCAGATCGATGGGCACCACCATGTTGATCGGGCGGGCGCTGCCGGAGCCGCCCTGCTGCAATTGCAGGGAGCCGATGCCGAGCAGTTCGCCCTTGGGGCCGATCAGCGCGGTGCCGCCCCAGTGCGGGTGGGCCGGCGCGGTGAACAGGGCCTCGTCCAGCACGTATTCCCAGTAGCCGGCGAATTCCTGCCGGGCCACGACCTCGACGGCGACGCAGCGCTGGCGCCCGCCCGCCCCGGCCAGCACGGCCCGGTCGCCGGCCTTCAGCCCGGCCGAGCGGCCGAGGGGCAGGGCCGGCACGCCGAGATCGCCCAGCGCCTGGACGAGGCCGAATCCGGTGGCGGCGTCGAACCCCACCACGTGGCCCGGCACCGAGCGGCCGTCCCGGGTGGTCAGCCAGACGCTCTCGGCCTCGGTGACGAGGTAGCCGATGGTGAGGACGAGGCCGTCCTCGCGGATCACCACGCCGTTGCCGGCCCGCTCGGTGCCCAGCGTCTCGGCCGTGAAGGCGCTCTCCGGCACCCGCGCCGACAGGGCGAGCACCGCCGAGAGCGCCCGGTCGAGGTCGTAGCCGTAATCCGCGGGCCTGGGCTGGGCCTGCGCGGGGATCTTCCACTCGCCCTGCGTCGCCATGATCGTCCTTCGGCTCGTCCGGCCGCGCGCCGTCCGGTGCCGCGCGCGTGCATTCGGCTCACCATAGGATGTTCGGGCCGCCGGCAACACCCGCGGGACCGTCGCGGCCGCGGCGCACCCGCCGCACGCACGAAAACACCGCCCGGCGCGGTGCCGGGCGGTGCGCCGTCCCGGAGGACGGCCTGTCGGAGGTCCGGGATTCCCCGCCGGTCGGCGGGGAACCGGGGTCTCAGTACTTGCGGACCAGCGGAGCGGGCGCCGGGGCGACCACCGGGGTCGGCGAGTAGAGCGGCACCACGATGCGGCCCCACAGCTCGGTGGACGCGGTGCGCGGCACGGCCGTGACCACGTCGCGGGCGGCGTAGAACTGCGCGGTGAACTTGCCGAAGTCGTAGCCGATCAGGCCGCCGACCGCGAACCGGCCGCGGTTGCCGGCCGCGAGGCTCGCCGCGCTGATGTCGAAGTTGTACGTGCCGTAGCCGATGGCACCGATCTCGAAGTTGCCGAACTTCTTGGTCGCCGTGAGGTCGAGGTTCAGCGAGTCGGAGATGATGAACGGGCCGCGGGTGTTGCCGAAGCCGACCGTGTTGAAGCCCGGGAACTTCGCCGGCGAGTCGTAGATGTTGGCCGTCAGGTTGGCGGTCAGGTTCCAGCCGTTGCCGGTGTAGCTGCCGGCGATGCCGAAGCGGTAGGTGTTCGAGGCGAGCTGCGGCAGCAGCGGCGGGCCGCCGAGGGCGACGCCATTCCGGCCGACCAGGACGCCGCGGTCGCCGTCCAGCTCGTTCAGGTAGACACCGCCGAGCAGGCTGACGCCGAAGTTGCTGCCGAGGTCGAAGGCCCAGATGCCGCCGACGAAGGTGCCGACGTTGACCGACACGTCGCGGATGCTGGCGTTGCCGCGGTTCTTGCCGAAGGCGAACACGGTCGGCGGGGCGAGGGCCAGCTCGAAGCGGCCACCGGCCAGGACGAGCGGGGTCGACCAGACGAGGACCGGGATGTTGACGCCGACGTCCACCGGCACCGACGGCGCGGTCTGGCGGTAGAGGAACGTGTTGATCGCGTAGACGCCCTCAGGCAGCGGAGCGCCGACGGCGAGGCCGACCTGCTCGCCCGGTACGGTGGTGGTCTGTGCCTGAGCGATGGTCGAGGCCATGCCAACCGTAAGCGCGACCGTACCGGCCGCGAGCCAGTTCTTCATCATTTTCTCATTCCTTCCCAAGGTCCCAAGGCATCCGTCCCGCATTCGGCACGTCCCTGCCGGTCTGCTCGCCTGTCGCGGCTGCCGGCTTCGGATGTGCCGAGCGCCCCCACGGAGCCTGCCCGTCTCAACGTCTGCGACTATTCTACAGAGACCTCCGGAAAGACAGTGGAATGCTCGCCGAAAGGCCAAAACCGGCTCAACCGTTGCGCAAAAGCCGCATTTTTGCGGCGATGCAACACTATCCCCAGGCAGGAGATCGAGGGTCGTTTCGGCAAAATATCGCTGAACGGTCAAGCTGTTGCCGCCCGCGATCGCGGGAGGATCCGGCAAGTCGGGCTTGGCGATCGCGTAGGCCACCGGCGCCGGCCCGCGGCCCCGGATCGGGCCGGCACCGGCCCGATCCGGGGCCGATCTGGGATACATTCCTCGTCCGGCAGCTCGAATCACCGCCCGCGGCAAGGGTCCGCCGGCCGGCACCCGGCAAATTCTGCCGGGTGCCGGCCGACTCGGATTCGACGCGCGGCGCTACCCGGCGGCGCTGCGGCGGGCCGGGTGCGGGGTGACCTGCCTGTCGACCGTCCTGTCGACCTGCCGGTCGGCCTGCGGAGCGGGGCGCCGCTCCAGCACCTCGCGCAGGAACCGGCCGGTATGGCTCGCGGTCGCGCGGGCGATCTGCTCCGGCGTGCCCTGCGCCACGACCTTCCCGCCGCCGTCGCCGCCCTCGGGGCCCATGTCGATCACCCAGTCGGCGGTCTTGATCACTTCGAGGTTGTGCTCAATCACCACCACGGTGTTGCCCTGGTCGACCAGCTCGTGGAGCACCTCCATGAGCTTGGCGACGTCGTGGAAGTGCAGGCCGGTGGTCGGCTCGTCGAGGATGTAGAGGGTGCGGCCGGTGGCGCGCTTCGACAGCTCCTTCGAGAGCTTCACGCGCTGCGCCTCGCCCCCCGACAGGGTGGTGGCCTGCTGGCCGACATGGACGTAGTGCAGGCCGACCCGCTTCAGGGTCTCGAGCTTGTCGCGGATCGCCGGCACCGCCTTGAACAGCTCGGCCGCCTCCTCGACGGTGGAATCGAGCACGTCGGCGATGGACTTGCCCCGGTACTTCACCTCCAGGGTCTCGCGGTCGTAGCGCTTGCCCTTGCAGACGTCGCAGGTGACGTAGACGTCGGGCAGGAAGTGCATCTCGATCTTGATGACGCCGTCGCCCGAGCAGGCCTCGCAGCGCCCGCCCTTCACGTTGAACGAGAAGCGCCCCGGCTGGTAGCCGCGGGCCTTGGCCTCGGGGAGGCCCGCGAACCAGTCGCGGATCGGCGTGAAGGCGCCGATATAGGTGGCGGGGTTCGAGCGCGGCGTGCGCCCGATCGGCGACTGGTCGATGTCGATGACCTTGTCGAGATGCTCCAGCCCCTCCAGCCGGCCGTAGGGGGCCGGGTGCTCCAGGGCGCCGTTCAGTTTTTTGGCCACCGCCTTGTAGAGCGTGTCGATCACCAGGGTGGACTTGCCGCCGCCCGAGACGCCGGTGATGCAGGTGAAGGTGCCGAGCGGAATCTCGACGTCGACGTCCTTGAGGTTGTTGCCCCGTGCGCCGAACAGCCCGAGCCTGCCCTTCCGGCCCTTGCGACGCGCGGTCGGGGTTCGGACTGACATTTCGCCAGTCAGATACTTGGCGGTGAGCGAAGCGGGATTGGCTAGCACCTCCGCGGGGGTGCCCTGCGCGATGATCTCGCCGCCGTGGATGCCGGCGCCCGGGCCGACATCGACCACGTAATCGGCCTGCAGGATCGCGTCCTCGTCGTGCTCGACCACGATCACCGAGTTGCCGAGGTCGCGCAGGCGCTTGAGCGTGCCGAGCAGCCGCTCGTTGTCGCGCTGGTGCAGGCCGATCGAGGGCTCGTCCAGCACGTAGAGCACGCCGGTCAGCCCCGAGCCGATCTGCGAGGCCAGCCGGATGCGCTGACTCTCGCCGCCCGAGAGTGAGCCGGAGCCGCGGGCGAGCGTCAGGTATTCGAGGCCGACATCCACCAGGAAGGTCAGCCGGTCGCGGATTTCTTTCAGGATTCGGACCGCGATCTCGTTCTGCTTCGCCGTGAGCTTGTCCGGCAGCTCCGAGAACCAGCGGTGGGCCTCGGAGACCGAGAGGGCGGTCACGTCGGCGATGTCCGCCATGGCGACCTTCACGGCGAGCGCCTCCGGCTTCAGCCGCTTGCCGCCGCAGGCGGCGCAGGGCGTCTCGCTCATGAAGCGCCCGATCTCCTCGCGCACCGCGTCGGAATCGCTCTCCTTGTAGCGGCGCTCCAGGTTCGGGATCACGCCCTCGAAGGGCTTGTTGACCGTGTACTTGCGCAAGCCGTCGTCGTAGGCGAAGCGGACCGCCTGCTTGCCCGAGCCGTACAGCACGATGGCACGGGCCGTCTCCGACAGGCTCTGCCAGGGGACGCCGGTCTTGAAGCCGAAATGCTCGGCCAGCGCGTCGAGGGTCTGGCCGTAATAGGGCGAGGTCGACTTCGCCCAGGGTCCGACCGCGCCGCGCTTCAGGCTGAGGCCCGGGTCGGAGATCACCAGCTCGGGGTCGATCCGCATCTCGTGCCCGATGCCGCCGCAGGTCGGGCAGGCTCCGAACGGGTTGTTGAACGAGAACAGCCGCGGCTCGATCTCCGCGATGGTGAAGCCCGAGACCGGACAGGCGAAGCGGGACGAGAAGGTGATGGTCCGGGGCTCTTCCCCCTCGGGGGCGTCGGCGAACACGACCTCCGCGATGCCGTCGGCGAGTTCCAGCGCGGTCTCGAAGGAATCCGCCAGCCGCGCGCCGATATCGGCGCGGACCACGATCCGGTCGACCACCACGTCGATGTCGTGCTTGAACTTCTTGTCGAGCTTGGGCACGTCGTCGATGGCGTAGTATTCGCCGTTCACGCGCAGGCGCTGGAAGCCCTTCTTCTGATATTCGGCGATCTCCTTGCGGTACTCGCCTTTCCGCCCGCGGACCACGGGCGCCAGCAGGTAGAGCCGGGTCTTCTCGGGCAGCTCCAGCACCCGGTCGACCATCTGCTGGACGGTCTGGCTCTCGATCGGCAGGCCGGTGGCGGGCGAGTAGGGGATGCCGACCCGCGCCCAGAGCAGGCGCATGTAGTCGTAGATCTCGGTGACCGTCCCGACGGTGGAGCGGGGGTTCTTCGAGGTGGTCTTCTGCTCGATGGAGATCGCCGGCGACAGCCCGTCGATCTGGTCGACGTCGGGCTTCGACATCATCTCCAGGAACTGGCGGGCATAGGCCGAGAGCGACTCGACGTAGCGGCGCTGCCCCTCGGCGTAGATCGTGTCGAAGGCGAGCGACGACTTGCCCGAGCCCGAGAGCCCGGTGAAGACCACGAGCCTGTCCCGGGGGATGGTCAGGTCGACGTTCTTGAGATTGTGCTCCCGGGCGCCGCGGATCGCGATGACCCGCCGGTCCTCTGGCGCTGCCGGGGCGGCGTCGAACAGGGCGGCCAGCTTGGCGTCGACGGCCGCCTCGGTCCGGGCCGCGGACGCTTCGCCCTTCGGGCCGGCCGACTTGGGCCGGGCTGCCTTGGTCGAGCCTGCCTTCGTCGAGGCCGCCTTCGTCGGGGCTTCCTTGGCGGGCATCTTGGGAGCGGCTTGGGCGGCGCCGGCGCGGCTTGCGACACGACTTCCAGCTTGGGCTTTGGCCATGAGGGCGGCGGTCTTTCGAGGCGTCGACGCGGTCAGAGTCGGATTCGCGCGCGGGCCAGCCGCCGCTCCCGCTCATGTCGAGCCCACGAGGCCCACGGCAAGATGCGGCCGGCGGGACGCAGGCCCGTCATGCGCCGCCCTTGCTAGAACGAAACGCGTACGGCGGCAACCGCTCCGTGGATGCGCAACCGTCTTGGCGAGCGCGGCGAAGCCATCCAGAGGGCGCCACGCTCCGCGATGTCGCGCCGCCCTGGGTCGCTTCGCTGCGCGCGCGATGACGTCGGCCCATCTCCGGTGCCGCATCGCGGGCGCTGAGATCCCACGTCGCCAGATCCCAACCCTCGGATTCTCATCCTCGACAGGTGCCGATGCCCGCGCTTCCTGATCGTCACCCCTCCGCGTTGCGGGCCATGAAGCTGGCCGGCGTCCCGTCCTCCGGGTTCACGAAGACGATGTCGGTGGGCGCCCGGCGGGGCGTGTCGATCGACAGGAACACCACCGGCGTCCCGGGCTCGATCTCCGGCATGGCGTGGACCGTGCCCTTCTCGAAGAACAGGAGCTGGCCCGGGCCGAACGCCGTCACGGCGGCGGGGTCGCCCATCCAGAACGTGCCCCGGCCCGAGAGGCAGTAGAGGTACTCGTCGCAGGTGGCGTGGTAGTGCGGCGGGGTCGGGCGGTAGACCCGGAACACCCGGGCGCTCGCCGCCTCCCGGTCGGTCAGGTAGGTGTCGACCAGGAGGGTCGTTGCGCTGTCGGGCAGGGACGCCGCCAGCGCCGCCACGTCGAAGATGCCGGTTCCCGCCGTCTCCGCCATCGCGTCCTCCCTAACTGGAAAAACCTTCGAGCACGATCTTGCCCCTGGCGCGCCCGCTCTCGATGAGCGCGTGGGCGCGCCGCAGGTTCGCGGCGTCGATCCGCCCGTAATGCTCACCCAGGGTGGTGCGCAGGCGCCCCGCGTCAACGAGGCGAGACAGTTCGTCGAGGAGGGCCCCCTGGGCGGCGATGTCGGCGGTGGCGAACATCGAGCGCGTGAACATGAACTCCCAGTGCAGCGACAGGCTCTTGCGCTTGAGGAGCCCGACATCGAGCTGATCGGGATCGTCGATCAGGGCGAGCCGGCCCTGCGGGGCGATCAGCGCGACGATCGCGGCCAAGTGGGCGTCGGTGCCGGTGGTGGAGAAGACGAGGCCCGGCGCCCCGAGGCCGAGCGCCGCCACCGCGTCCGCCAGCGGTTTGGAATGGTCGACCACGTGGTGGGCGCCGAGGTCCCGGCACCAGTGCGCCGTCTCGGGCCGCGACGCGGTGGCGATCACAGTCAGGTCCGTCAACTGCCGGGCGAGCTGGATCGCCACCGAGCCGACGCCGCCGGCCCCGCCGACGATCAGGATCGCTGGGGCGGCGCCCGGCACCGGCCGTCCCGTGTCGAGCCGGTCGAACAGGGTCTCCCAGGCGGTGATCGCGGTGAGCGGCAGGGCGGCGGCCTGCGCCCAGTCGAGGCTTCTGGGTTTGTGCCCGACGATGCGGGCGTCGACGCAATGGTATTCCGCGTTCGTCCCCGGCCGGGTCAGGTCGCCCGCGTAGAACACCGCGTCGCCCGCCGCGAAGCCCTGGACCTCCGCGCCCGCCGCGACGACGGTGCCGGCCGCGTCCCAGCCCAGCACCTTGACGCCGCCATCCTCCGGCTGCGCCCGCCGCCGGACCTTGGTGTCGACCGGGTTCACCGAGACCGCCTCGACCTTCACCAGCAGGTCGTGCGGGCCGGGCTCGGGCTGCGGCAGGTCGAGAGCGACCAGGGCTTCGGGATCGGTGATCGGCAGGGACGTGCGGTAGCCGACGGCGCGCATCGTGGTCTCCTCGGGCTGTCGCCGCGGGAGATGCCGCCCGCCTTCACGAACCGCAAGTACGCACATAAAACGCCCCTGGTGCCGGAAATGATACCGTCGGAGACAGCCCATGCCCCGCACCCGCCATCACGTCGGCGCCTGCAGCCCCGGCTGCGCCGTCGAGGCGACCCTCCGGTTCATCGACGGCAAGTGGAAGGGCGTGATCCTCTACCACCTGCTGGAGGGGACCCTGCGGTTCAACGAGATCCGGCGGCGGCTGACGAGCGTGACGCAGCGCATGCTCACGAACCAGCTGCGCGAAATGGAGGCGGACGGCCTGATCACCCGGACGGTCTACGCCCAAGTCCCGCCCAAGGTGGAGTACAGCCTGACCGAGCGCGGGCGCTCCCTTGAGCCGGTCATCCGCGCCCTGAAGACCTGGGGCGATGTGCACGCCGATCAGGCAACGACCGTCCAGAACGCTGCTTGATTGAGCAGATCATGCCGCACCGGTTGAGGAATCCATAACTGGATCTTTAAGACTTGGCGGGATGCTGAAACATCTCCTGCCGGACCATTCCAGATCTTCCGATGCCGCTCCTCGCCTCGCTCCGCGCCCGCATCCTGGCGGTGGCGCTCGCCCCGTGCCTCGCCTTCGCGGGGGCGGCGGGCCTCGTGGCGTCGGACCAATGGGCGCGCCGCGCCGAGATGGACCGGGTGGAGGGCCTCGTCGGCCTCGCCTCGCGGGTCAGCGCCTTCGTGCACGAGGCCCAGCGCGAGCGGGGCGCCTCCAGCCTGTTCCTGGGCGCGAAGGGCGCGCAGTTCGGGCCGGAACTGGCGGCCCAGCGCGGGCGCACCGACGCGGCGCTCGCCGGGCTGCCCCAGGCCGTGGCGGCCGCCACGGGCTTCGGCCCGGATTTCGCGGCGCGCGGGACGGGCTTCGCGCGGGCCCTGGCCGGGCTCGCGGACCAGCGCCGGGCGATCGACGCCCTCGTCCCGGGCGCGCCGCAGGCGGCCGTCTTCTACACCGGGCTGATCGGCGAAGGGCTGGGGCTCGTGCGGGCGATGGGCGGGGTGATCGACGAGGCCGGCCTCGCCGCGCGGGCGAACACCTACGCGGCGTTCCTGTCGCTCAAGGAGGCCGCCGGGCAGGAGCGGGCCGCCGCCTCGGCGGCCTTCGCCTCCGGCAGCCTGGACCTCGCGGCCGCCCGGCGGCTCGCCACGCTGGCGGCCGACCAGGCGACCTACGCGGGCCTGTTCCGGGCCGGGGCCGAGCCGGCGCAGGCGGCCCTGCTCGACGCCGCGGAGGCTGCCGAGCCGGCCCGGGAGGTGGCGCGCCTGCGCGAATCCACCCAGGCGACGATGCCGGGGGCGGTCCTCGCCTTCCGCGACGCGCCGGCCTGGTTCCGCCTCGCCACGCAGCGGATCGACGCCCTGAAGGCGGTGGAGGACCGGCTCACCGCCGATCTCGTGGCCGCCGCCGGCGCCGTGCGGGCCCGGACCGACCGGATGCTGGCCCTCTGGATCGTCGGCGGGCTCGCCCTGTTCGCGCTCTCGGCCGGCCTCGCGATCTGGCTCGGCACGGCGATCGCCCGGCCGCTGACCCGGATGGCGCGGGTGCTGACCGCGATCGGCCGCAACGACGGGACGGAGGATCCGGCGATCCCGTCGGGCGGCCCCCGCGAGGTCCGGGCGATCGCCGCCGCCGCGGTGGCCTTCCGCGACAGCGTCGCTGAGCGCCGGGTGGCCCGGCTCGCGCAGGAGCGGCTCGCCGCCGAGGCCAGCGCCGCCCAGCGGAATGCCGCCCTGGGCCTCGCCGACAGCTTCGAGCGCCAGGTCGGCGGCATCGTCGCGGCGGTCTCGGCGGCCGCCGCCCGGCTGGAGGCCTCCGCGCACGGCATGGCCCGGGCCGCCCAGGACACGACCGACCTGAGCCGCGCGGTGGCCGGGTCGGCGGATTCGGCCGCGCGCTCGGCCGACACGGTGGCGGCGGCCACCGAGGAACTCACCGCCTCGGTGCGGGAGATCGGCGTGCAGGTCGGAGCCTCGGCCGACCTCGCGGCCGGCGCGACCCGGGACGCGGACGGGATGGCCGGGGAGGTGCGCCGCCTCGCCCAGGCGGCGGGCAGCATCGGGGAGATCGTCGCGATGATCTCGCAGATCGCCGGGCAGACCAACCTGCTGGCGCTCAACGCCACGATCGAGGCGGCGCGCGCCGGCGAGGCCGGCCGGGGCTTCGCCGTGGTGGCCGCCGAGGTCAAGCACCTCGCCGAGCAGACGGCCCGGGCCACCGAGGAGATCGCCGCCAAGGTCGCGGAGATCACCGGATCGACGGAGGCCTCGGTCCGCGCCATCGGCGGCATCACCGAGGTGATCCGCACTCTCGCCCGGATCGGCGCCGAGATCGCCGCCATGGTCGAGCAGCAGGGCGCGGCCACCGCCGAGATCGCCCGGACCACCGCGCAGACCTCGCAGGACACGCGCGGCGTGTCGGGCCACATGGCGGGGGTCGGCCAAGCGGCCGGCACGGCGAGCCAGGGCTCCGCCCAGGTGCTGCAGGCGGCGGGCGACCTGTCCCGGCAGGCGGGCGACCTGCGCGGCGCGGTGGAGCACTTCCTGGCCCAGGTCCGCGCCGCCTGAGGACGGGGATCCCAAAGGGCAAGCCCTTTGGCGGGGTGTCGGGGCGGCGCCCCGACGTCGGGCTGCGCCCGAGCGCGGGCTCCGCCCCGACACCCGCGAAAGGTCTCGACCTTTCGAAACCGGGACTCGCGTCGCGCTACGCCAGTCCCAGCCCGAGGAGCCGGTCGGCGTTGCGCCAGAGGGCGGCGTCCAGGGCCTCCTCGGACAGGCCGAGGCCGCGGAAGTCGGCGACGCCCTGGCCCATGGGGCGGAACGGGAACGAGGAGCCGAACAGGAACTGGTCCCTCATGAAGCCGTTCGCCGCCTCCACGTAAAGGCCGCCGCCGGGCGCGAAGGTGTACATGTCGGGCGAGACGAAGACGTTGGCGTTGCGGAACGCCACCGTCACCATGGCGGCCACGTTCGGGTAGAACCCGTGGCAGCAGACGATCGGCAGCTTCGGGAAGGCCTTGGCGACCCGGTCCACCGCGAGCGGGTCGTTGAGGCGCAGGTCCGGCGTGGTCGGCCCCGACATCACGAAGGCCGGGACCTTGAGGTCCTCGCACAGCTCGTAGAGCGGCATCAGGCGGTCGTCGTCGGCCGCCATGGCCTCGCGGTAGAAGCCGGCATCGAGGTTGATCCCCTTGAAGCCGAGCTCGGTCACGGCGCGCCGGGCCTCGGCCAGGGCGGCCTTGCGGCCGAGCTTCACCGGGTCGACCGAGGCGATGCCGATCAGGCGCTTCGGGTCGTGCCGGGCGGCCTCCGCCAGGGCGTCGTTCGAGACCCGCACCCCCGGGACCGAGCGGGCGACCATGACGGCGACGTCGATGCCGGCCCCGTCCATCTCGGCGCAAAAGCCCGCGATCGTCGCGCCGCGGGTGAAGTGCTCCACCTCCCGGCTGCCGACCCGGGCGTTCAGCCAGCGCGCGACGCCGAATTCCGGCGTGTCCGGCTCGGCGCCGAAGAACCGGTGCAGGAAGGTCGGCCGGCTGCGCATGTCCACGACGGGCATTGTTTTGTGACTCCCCAGTGTGATCGGCGGATCGGTCGGGTTTCCAAAGGGCTTGAGCCCTTTGGCGGGTCGTCAGGGGGGAGCCCTGACGGGTCAGGTTCCGGATCGCCTCAGTGCGAGACGGCCTCCAGCACCCGGCCGCGGGTCTCGACGCCGAGGGTCAGCACCAGCAGGGCGGCGATCAGGAAGCCGCCCGCGCCGACCTGGAACGCCGTGGCCGGGCCGTGATCGCGCACCAGCACGGGCACGATCATCGGCCCCAGGATGGCGCCGATCCGCCCGAAGGCCGAGGCGAAGCCGGCGCCGGTGGCCCGGGCCCGGGTCGGGTACAGTTCCGGCGTGTAGGCGTAGAGGCAGCTCCACATGCCGAACATGAAGAACTGCATGACGAACCCCGACACGAACAAGGCCGTCTCGCCGGCGGCGTTGCCGTACAGGTAGGCGGCCGCCGCCGCGCAGACGAGGAACAGCGCGGTGGTCGGCTTCCGGCCGGCCCGCTCGAGGAGCAGGGCCGCCGTCGCGAAGCCCGGGATGCCGCCGAGCGTGATCAGGGTCACGAAGCCCACCGAGCCGACGATCGAGAAGCCGCGCTCCTTGAGCAGCACGGCGATCCAGGAATTGAGCCCGAAGAAGCCGATCAGCGCGAAGAACCACAGGCCGAAGGCCATCACGGTGCGCCACCGGTATTCGGGGGCGAACAGGGTCGCGACGGGGCCGCGCCGCGGCCCGGGGGCCGCCGCCGCCGCCACGGCCGGCGCCACCGGGGGCAGGGGACGGCCGGTCGCCTTCTCCACGGCGCGCTCCATCGCGGCCATCACCGACTCCGCCTCCGCGGTCCGTCCGACCTCGGCGAGCCAGCGGGGCGATTCCGGCATGGACCGGCGCACCGCCAGCACCACCAGCGACAGCAGGCCGACCACCACGAAGGCCCAGCGCCAGCCGAGATAGGGCAGCACGAAGAAGCTGATCGCCCCCGACAGGACGTAGCCCACCGCCCAGAACCCCTCCATGATGGCGATGTACTTGCCCCGCACGGAGGCCGGGACGATCTCCGAGACCATCGCCTGCGCCACCGGGGCCTCGCCGCCGACCCCGACCCCGATCAGGAAGCGGCAGGCCATCAGCACGGGCAGGCTCCAGGACGCCGCCGCCGCGAGGCTCGCCAGGCCCCAGACCACCATGGTCACCTGGAACACCGCCTTGCGGCCGAACCGGTCCGAGGCGGTGCCGGCCAGGATGTTGCCCACGAGCTGGCCCGCGAAGGTCATGGCGGCGAGCTGGCCGGCCTCGGTGGGGCTCAGGCCGAATGCCACCACGATCGAGCCGAGCAGGAAGGTCAGGAGCGCCACGTCGATCTGGTCGACGAGCCACGCCGAGGCGATGACCGCGAAGATCCTGCGCTGGTAGCCCGACATGGGCAGCCGCTCCAGGCGGGCGGCGATGTCGGGGATTGCCGGCCGCGCGCCGTCGGGGCGCGTCGCGATCGGGGTTTCGGCGGCTGGCAAGGCTGACTCCCGTCCTCCGCGGCCCGGACGGTTCCGGCGCGGTCCGGCGGCTCCGGTACATCACCGCCGGCCGCGGGAACAGGGCGGCGGGACCGGACGGCTCAGTCGGGGATGGCGAAGCCGATCGACAGGGACAGGGCCGCGACGGCGGTCAGGGCCACGGCGGCCTGACGGACCTGGTGCCAGCGGGCGCAATAAGCCCGCTCCTCGGCCGTGGCGCTCAGGCCGAGCTCGTCGTCGAACCCGCGCACGAAGGCGTCGAAGCTCGGGAAGGCCCGCCGCGCGAGCCACAGCCACACGCCCACGGCGGTCAGGCCGAGCGCCCAGCCCCCGTAGGTAAAGGTATCGTCCAGCATCAGGCGCACGCTTTCGGCCGACGCCCCCCTCGTCACACATTCTACGGCAGATTGCATGAACCGCCTAGGCCGGATCGGTGCCGGAATGCCGGTTCCGGGAGTCCGGACATGCCTGCGAAGACGGATTTGCGACGCCGTGTCTGCGAAGACATGATTTCGAGCCTGTCCGGTCCGGTGCGTCAGGGCCTCTCCGGGATCCGGCCGAGCGCGTAGAGCGTGATGGCGGCCGCGTTCGAGACGTTGAGGCTGCGGATCGCGCCCGAGAACGGGATCCGGGCGAGCACGTCGCAGCAGCCCCGGGTGCGCTCGCGCAGGCCCTTGCCCTCCGCCCCCAGGACGATCACCAGCGGCCGGGCGACCGTCAGCGCGTCGAGGCTCTCGGGCGCGTCGGAATCGAGCCCGACCCGGGTGAAGCCCCGCTCCCCCAAGGCGATCAGCGCCTCGGCGAGGTTCCGGACGGTCACGAACGGCACGTGCTCCAGGCCGCCGGAGGCGGATTTCGCCAGGACGCCGGTGGCGCCCGGCGCGTGGCGGGCCGTGGTGACGATCCCGGCGACGCCGAAGGCCGCGGCGGTGCGCACGATCGCCCCGACATTGTGCGGATCGGTGATCTGGTCCAGCGCCAGCAGGAGCGCGTCGGCGGGCAGGTCGTCGAGGCCGGGGGCGGGCAGGGGTTCGGCTTCGAGGTACAGGCCCTGGTGGACCGCGTCCGGGCCGAGCAGACGGCCGATCTCGCTCGGCCGCACCAGCTCGGGCGCGATCCGCAGGGCTCCGCCGAACTCGGCCTCCAGCCGGGCGGCCGCGTTCTCGGTGGCGAGGAGCCGGTGCAGGCCGCGCGCGCCGTTGCCCAGGGCCTGCACCACCGGGTGCCAGCCGTAGAGCACGACGGCCCCCTCGGCGGCGGGCTCCCGAGGGAGCCCGGCGGGGGCGGGGCGGTGGCCGGGCCGGAAGCCCGGGCGGCGGAAACCCGGCGGGCGGGCTTTCGGCGGACCGGATCCCGGCGGGCGTCCGTCGTTGCGGCGGTCCGTCATCGGAGCGCGTCCGGATAGCGGGGCATCGGTGCGGCCTTCTCAGAGGGTTCCGGCGGAGTCGGTCCGAGAAACCGGGCGGCATGGCCCGCGTCAAGCCGGCGCCGCGGGGGCCGCGGCGTCGCGGCCTCAAGGCGGCACAGCACCGGCCGGGGATGGCGGTTGGGCGCCGGGCCGGAGCGATGTGGACAAGGATGGTTCATTCCCTTCATTCCCTGTTCAAGACCGATCGAAGAACCCGGTGTTCGTCAGAAAGAACGGGATCCACGACACTAGGAAGATTATCAAGAAGAGACTCTCAGAGAGTCAGTTCGGCAGGTTATATGCGGTACCGGATCCTCCTGATCTGCCAGAGACTTGAGGCATCATCCCGTATCCCACTCTGCGTGGCTGCGCATCGAACTCTGCGTGGGCGTGCATGCGATTCTGCGCCGGTTCGGCGGAGCGCCGTATCGGAGTCTGCGCGGCCGCGTATCGGATTCGGCGCGGATTCGCGCCCGGGCCGGTGGATAACGGGGACGGAATGCGGGCCGGGACCGTATCGGACTCTGCGTCGGGCGGGCGCGGCGGTCCGGCCCGTATGCAGGTCTGCGCGCCGCCCCCGGCAGCACGGCCCGGCGGGCACGGCCTCTGAACGACGCCTGCGCGGCCCCTGCGTGATCCCTGCGCCGCCCCTGAGAAGCGGGGATTGCCGGGACAAGCCGGCTCCGGGCCGGGATTCCCACGGGCGAATCGTGGCATGGCAGGGTCGGGCGCGCCTCCCCCGGCCGGCGGAGACGCGCCCCTGCGACGCGGGCCGAGGGCGATGGGCATCGAGGAGAAGATCGCCGGGATCCACGATCCGGACCTGCGGGCCGAGGTCGAGGCGGCGCGCGGCGGCTTCCTGTTCGCCCAGATCGTCGAGCACGTCCTGCACCGCCAGCGCGAGCGGGACGCGCAGGCGGCGGTCCTGGGCGAGGAGGAGGTCCGCCGCGCCGGGCTCTCCCGCGACCAGCGCCGCCGCGACGCGGTCCGGCTGGTGATCGAGAGCGAGCCGGCGCTGCCGTCGAGCCTGCAGCACATCCACTCGGTGCTGGCGCTGTGCGGCCTGCCCTACCGCGATCCCGGCCCGGTGCGCGAGTTCTCCCGCACCTACGGGCGCAACTCGCTCAACCTCATCGCCGGCCGGATCAAGGACCCCGCGACCGGCGCCTTCACGCCCCAGGGCCTGCCCTACGGGCCGAAGGCCCGGCTGGTCCTGCTCCACCTCTGCACCGAGGCGGTGCGCCAGCGCAGCCCCACCGTGAAGGTCGCCGAGACCCTGTCGGGCTTCATGCGCGAGATGGGCTTCGCGGTCACGGGCGGCGAGCGCGGCACCATCCGCCAGTTCAAGGAGCAGCTGAACCGGCTCGCCGCCTGCTCCATGCAGATCGGCCTGTGGGACGGGCGCGACAGCGCCACCACCCTCAACGTCCCGCCGTTCCGCAGCCTCGAACTGTGGCGCCCCCGGGCCGGGGAGGGCGACGACGAGGCCGGGCGCACCGTGCGCTTCGATCCGGACTTCTACGAGACCCTGATCCGCCACGCCCTGCCGGTGGACGTCCGGGCGGCCCGGGCCTTCTCGGGCTCGGCGCGCAAGCTCGACCTGCTGTTCTGGACCGGCTACCGGCTGCGGTCGCTCCAGCGCCCGCTGCGCCTGACCTGGGCCAACCTGCACGCGCAGTTCGGGGCCGAGAACGCATCGATCCGCAGCTTCCGGCAGGCGTTCAAGGCGGATCTGGCGCATCTGCGCGAGGTCTTTCCGCGGCTGCCCCTGGTGCTCGACGACGGCGGCCTGACCCTGCACCCGGCCGATCCGGGGACGCTGCTGGTGCCGCCGCGCCCGGCCGCTAAGGGAACGCGGGCCCGCCGCTAGGGAACATGGAATATTCCAGGGCCTGAGGGAAGATGCCGCCGGCATCTTCCCTCAGGCCCTGAAAGCGGCTACCCATTCCCTTTGTACGGAGGGAATATCGCGTGGGCCTGTCGGAAGCCGAGATCGAGGCGCGCCTCGCCCTCCTGCGGGGGCGGCGCGAGGCCCTCGACCGGGAGATCGCCGATCTCGTGCTCTACCTCGAACTCGGGCGCCGTCTCGCCGGCACCGGGACCGATGCCGGCGAGACGGAGACGCGCCCGGAGACGCGCCCGGAGACTCGCCTGAAGATCGCCCCGGGCGCGTCCCGCGATCCGCGACCACGGGGTCCGGACGGGCCGCCTGCCGGGTGGGGCGACCCACCGCCCGACGTCGTCTCGTCGCCGCGCCGGGTCCCCGCGGCCCCGGCCCGGCCGCGGGCCGAGCTCCGCTCCGCGCCGCAAGTCGAGGACGCTGCCGAAGACGCTGCAGAAGACACTGCAGAAGTCGCTGCAGAAAGACCTCGCGACGGGTCTGCCGAAGGGACCGGAAGGGCCGAAGGATCCGGGGCGCTGGGCGCGATCCCGCCGGCCATTCCCTTCGCGGAGGACGCGGCCGGCGCCCGCCGCTACGGCCGCGCCCTGGTGGGGGCCGCCTGCGCGGCGCTCGCGGAGGCGGGCCGGCCCCTGCACGCGGCCGAGATCCTGGCGGTGCTCGCCGGCCGGGGCTTCACCGTGCCGGGCCGGGATCCCGTGGCCGCCCTCAACACCCGCCTGTGGAAGCGGGCCGGCCCCGACGGGCCCCTGCGCCGCGTCGGCGAGGCGACCTACGCGCTCGCGCCGCCGGCCTGAGCGGACCCGTCACGAAAGCGTGACGGCGCCCGGGCCCGCGCCTCCTCCATTTCGGGGTCGTCGCGGGCCGCGAAACCTGCATCCTGACGGCGGCGCGGTCCCGGGCGAACGAGGGCGCGGCGGCAGAGGGCATGACGGCATGGGGCGCGACGGGACGAGGCGCGACGGGATGGTCGAGACGGGTGCGGACCGGGCGGGTTCCGGTGACCGGATCCCGGCGCGGGCCCGATGACGGCCGTCCTCGCCGCGCCGGCGGCCCAGGCCCTGGCCTTCGTGCTGGGCTGCGCGGTGATCCACGCCGCGCGGGCGCATGCGGAGATGGTCACGCGCCTGCTCGCCGCGACCGCCGTCGCGGCGGCCGTGCTGGTCCTGCTCGTGGCCTCCCTCGACTCCGCGCCGGGCGCGGACGAGATCTTCGACGAGGTCTCGGTCTACGCGGCGTCCTGAGGGGAGGGGCGCGGCCGGCTCAATTGATCAGGCAGAAGCCCGCCCCGGTTCCGACCCGGCGCTCCTGCGCGCACCAGGGCCGCGGCCCGCCGGAGGGCCCCTTCAGGGCGGCGACGGTCCGGGCCGCGGCGGGATCGGAACCGCGCAGGGCGGGGCCGGCGACCTCCGCGCGCTCCCCGTCCGGGCCGCGCACCCCGACGGCGCCGCTGGGCACGGTGGTGGGTGCGGTGCTGGACGTCTGCTCCGGCTCGTTCACCGGGACCGGCTGCGCGCGGTCGGGCGGATTCAAGGGCGCCAGTCCGGGCCCGTCCTGCGCGATGGCAGTTCCGCACAGGATCAGGCAGGCGGCCGGAAGCGCGAGGACCTTGAGCATCGGGGAAGCTCCGTGTCGAGAACGATTCCGCCGACCGATCGCTCGGACCGGCCGTCTCCTCCAGTGTGACAGCCGGCCGTTAAGGGCGCACAAACATTCAGGATTAATATTTTCCGAAGATAGCCGATAATCGGATGATGATGTGATGAGATTTAAATCTATCTCACCATCCGGATCTCGACGCGCATCTCCGGAAGGATTCCGGTTCAGCCGGGGCAGGCCATCCGGGCCGCGTCGCGCGCGGCCGGCCCGGTGCCGGCGGGCTCACGACTTCGGTGCGACGGCCAATCGTCCCACGCCGACAGCGCTGGAGCGCTCTCCGCCGCGGTGGATTCCGGTTCGGTGCGGGACACGATAGACCCGCCGGGTCGGTGTTCTGCTCAAGTCCATCCTGCCCCCTCATCCCGAGGTGCGGCGCAGCCGCCTCGAAGGAGGGCTCCGGGGATCGCGCGGCTGGCTGGAGGCCGCCTTCGAGGCCTGCGCTCCGGCACCTCAGGATGAGGGGACGCGTTGGACCGCCGACCCGGGGCGTCCCGGCCTTCGGCACCGTGTGCGACGCGACCGGGCACGGCTCGGAGCCGCCGGCGTGTGCCGGCGCGGGCCGGCATAAGCTGGCGGGGGCTGGCGGGGACGGCGCCCGCGGGTTTCCGCGTCCGGGCCCCGTCCCCGCCGCGGCGGCCCTACCGCTCCGGCGCCGCCACCGCGGCGGCGAGGCGGTCGTGGGGCACGCCGGACCCGCCGACCACCGCGACCCGGGTCCCGGCGGCGCTGCGCCGGCTCGCCCAGTCGCCGATCATCTCCAGGCAGGTGTGGTCGATGGCCGCGAGGTTGTCGGTGGCGAGGCGGACCTCGCCGCCCGTGGGGGTGCGCTCCAGCGCCGCCGTGAGGCTCGGCAGCTGCAGGAACGTCGCCGCCCCGGACAGGCGCAGCTCCGGCACGCCGGGCACCTCGCGGGCCGCGGCGTGCTCGATCCGCAGCCGGCCCTTGCGCAGGCTCGGCAGGGCCTGGAGGAGGCTGAGCGCCAGGCCGGTCAGCACGCCGGTGAGCAGGTCCACCGCCACGACGGTCGCCATCGTGGCGAGCCAGATCGCAGCCGTGAGCCAGCCGTAGCGGGCCCCCAGGTGCAGGGCGTGGGCGGGGCTCGCCAGCCGCCAGCCGGTGACCACCAGGATGCCGGCGAGGCTCGCGGTCGGCACCAGGGCCAGCAGCCAGGGGAGGGCGACCAGGAAGGCCAGGATCCAGGTCCCGTGCATCACCGTGGCGGCCCGGCTCACCGCGCCGGCCTGGACGTTGGCCGAGGAGCGCACGATCACCCCGGTCATCGGCAGGGCGCCGAGGAGCCCGCAGATCAGGTTGCCGACGCCCTGCGCGCCGAGCTCCCGGTCGAAGCGGGTGCGCGGGCCGTCGTGCATGCGGTCGACCGCCGCCGCCGAGAGCAGGCTCTCGGCGCTGGCGATCACCGCGATGACGAGGGCCATGATCAGGATCTCGGCCTCGGCGAGCCGCGCCCAGGCCGCCGCGTCCGGCAGGGCGAGGCCGGAGAGGATCGCCTCCGGCACCACCACGCGCTTGACCGCGAAGTCCCCGAGCCCGGCGACCAGGCTGCCCGCCAGGACGCCGACCAGCGCCCCGGGCAGGAGCCGCAGCCGGGCCGGGCGCAGGCGCTCCCAGGCGATCATGGCGGCGATGGTGAGCCCGCCCACCACGACGGCGCCGGTGCGGTCGCCGGCGCCGCTGACGAAGTTGAAGAACGCCGCCGGGATCGCCACGAGGTTGTCGAGGCCGCTCGCCCGGGGGAGGGCGTCGGTGAGGACGTGGATCTGGGCGAGCACGATCAGGATGCCGATGCCGGCGAGCATCCCGTGCACCACGGCCGGCGAGATCGCCCGGAACCAGCCGCCGACCCGCAGGGCGCCCGCGGCGAGCTGGAGGAGGCCCGCCGCCACCAGGACGGGGCCGAGCGCGTCGAGCCCGTGCGCCTGCACGAAGCCGTACACGATCACCGCGAGGCCCGCCGCCGGTCCGCTGACCTGGAGCGGCGAGCCCGCGATGAGCCCGACGACGATGCCGCCGACGATGCCGGTGATCAGCCCGCGCTCGGGCGGCACGCCGGACGCGATGGCGATGCCCATGCACAGGGGCAGCGCCACGAGGAAGACCACCACGGAGGCGGGCAGGTCCCGGGCGAGGCGCGCGCGGACGGCTCCCCCCGGTGCGAGGGCGGCTGTCAGGCCGGAGGGGATGCGCATGGTCAGGCGGCCTGCAGGCGGCCAGCGGCGGCGGCGTCCTGCGCCACCGGGATGTCGGCCTCGCCGATCGGCCGGAAGCGACCGCTCGCGCCGTCATAGGCCAGGAGGGCGCCGGTCTCGATCTCGAAGAACCAGCCGTGCAGGCGCAGGGAGCCCTTGGCGAGGGCGGCGGCGACGCTCGGATGGGTGCGCAGGTTGGCGAGCTGGACCACCACGTTCTCCAGCGCCAGGGCGTGGTGGCGGGCCTGCGCGTCCATCCCCTCGGGATAGGCCTCGCAGACGATCCGCTCGGCGGCCTCGGCGTGGCGCAGCCAGGCCGCGACGCTGGGCATCCGCTTGAGCAGGTCCCGGTTCATCAGCCCCTTCATGGCCCCGCAATCGGAATGGCCGCAGACCACGATGTCGCGCACGCCCAGCGCCACCACGGCGTACTCGATCGCCGAGGAGACGCCGCCGATCACGTCGGAGGCCGGGGGCACGATGTTGCCGGCGTTGCGGCAGACGAACAGGTCGCCCGGCCCCGCCCGGGTGATGTGCTCGGGGGCGACGCGGGAATCCGCGCAGGCGATGATCAGCGCGCTCGGGTGCTGACCGTCGCGCACCAGCTGCTGGTACATCTGCCGCTGGCCGGGGAAGACGCTGCCCTGGAAGCTGGCGATGCCCTGGATGATGCTGTCCATGAAGGGTCCCTGGTGCTGGACGGAGTGGGGAGATCGGCCTGCGCCGCGGCGCGCCGCCGGCCCGTTCGCGGGGGCCGGCGGTGTCTCGGACGGCGTGTCCGTGTGATCGACCGGGCCCGAGGCCCGGGTGGGGGGCCGGAGGCTGCCGGGGGCCCCCGGCGCCGCCTCAGCGCGCGATCCGGCGGCGCTGCGCGGTCCCGGACGCCCAGTGGGGATCGACGAGGTTGCGGCGCGCGATCGCGGGTCCGGCCCGGTCGTGGAGCATCGGCGCCCCGAGGAGCTGCCCGGTCCCCAGGCGCTGCGAGTGGAGCGAGCGCGGGTCGTGATGGGGATCGTTCACGTAGGAGCTCATGTGGCCGCCGCCGGCGACCTGGCGGCTGCCGTCGCCGCCCTCGCCCGCCTGGGCGGAGATCGGCAGGACGAGGGCGCCGGCCAGGAGCCCCAGGGCAAGGCCGCGGGTGAAGCCGAAACGGGAGCCGGTCGGGAGGTGCCGTGGTGTGGTCATCGCGTTACCTCGCATGTTCGTCGTCTGGCCGAGGACACCGCATCCCGAGCCGATGATCCGAACATAAGCGTCGTCTTTCGAAGAGTATGTGCGCTTCAGCACAGTAAAACGACAAAAATTTTAATCCTTTATCTTGGTATTACTTGGTGCGTGGACGCACACCATGGACACCGCACGCCGTCGACGACGGGATTAAAGCGGATTCGGCGCTGTCAGCGCGAAGGCCTGCTGCGACGCGGGTCCGTCATCATGGGGCAGGCGAAGGAATGGGAGGCGATACGGCGCCGTCCAGATCATGTGGCCGCGCGCGGAGACGGCGGCGCCGAGGCCGGCCACCGGACGGGTTCGGGCCGGAGGCCGGGGGCGGGTCGATCACAGCGTGGCTGCGGGCGGCTGCGGGCGGCCGCGGGCGGCCGCGGAGCCTGCCGGCCGGCCGCGGAGGCCCGTCGGATCCCTCAGGCCGGGCGCGGCCGCGGCGGGGTCGCGTCGGCCTCCGCGGGCGGGGCGGGCAGGGGGCACGCCGCCACGTAGACGAATCCCGCCGCCTCGTAGGCGAGGCTGGCGGTGTTGCGTCCGGCCAGGCCGCGTTCCAGCAGGCGGGTGCCGAAGCCGCTCCGCGCGGGCGGCGCCACGGGCGGGCCGCCGCGCTCGCGCCACGTGATCCGCAGGGTCGGGGCGCCGGCATCGGTCTCCCGCACCCAGGACAGCGCCGCGCGGCCGCCCGGAACCGAGAGGGCGCCGTGCTTGACCGCGTTGGTGCACAGCTCGTGCAGGATCATCGTCAGCGCCAGCGCCCCCTCGGGCGGCAGCCGCAGGTCGGGGCCCGCCAGGGTGATGCGCGGCGTCGCGTCGTCGGCGGTCTCGCCCAGGGCGGTCTCGCCCAGGGCGGTCTCGCCCAGGGCGGTCTCACCCAGGGCGGTCTCACCCAGGGCGGTCTCACCCAGGAACGGGCGCAGGGCCTGATCGGCGATGCCGCGCAGGCCCGCGCTGGTCCAGCTCTCGCGGGTGAGGACGTCGTGGGCGCGCGACAGGGCGAGCAGCCGCGCCTCGAAGGCGTCCCGCCCGGCCGCGGCGCCGCCGCCGAGGTTCTTCAGGCTCTGCGCGGCCATCGACTGCACGGTGGCGAGGGTGTTCTTCACCCGATGGTTGAGTTCGTCGATCAGGAGCCGGTGGGCCTGCGCGCGCCGGGCCAGCTCGTCGGCGGCCGCCTCCAGGGCCTCGGCGATCATCGTGCCCTCGCGCACGAGGGAGCGGGGCAGCACCGGCAGCGGCTGGCCGCGGCCCAGCGCGCCGGCCGCGCCCGCCAGCTCCCGCAGCGGCCGGGCGATCAGGCCGGCGAGCAGCCACGCGAGCAAAGCCGCCGCGAGCGCCACCGCGCTGCCCGCCACCAGGATGTTTGCGCGCAGCGCCGTCGCCGAGGCCAGGGCCCGGTCGGCCGACTGGCGCACCACCACCTGCCAGCCGAGGCCGGGATAGTCGCGGTAGCCGGCCGTGCGCGCCTGCGCGCTCAGATAGGCGGCCCCGTCCGGCCAGGGGCCGACCCGGCTGGTGCCCTGCCGATCGAGGGGACGCCCGCCGGCCGGCACGGCCTGGGGCAGGGGCTGGGTCAAGGACCGGGGCTGGGGCGAAGGCAGGGAATCCCCCTGCAGGCCCGGCGGCCCCAGGAGGACGGCGCCGTCCCGGGACAGGATCAGGATCTCCGCGCCCTCGCGGTGGCCCCGGAGCGAGCCTTCGAGGGTGCGGGCCATGTCGCGCGCCCAGGTCCAGTCGAGATGCGCGGCCAGCACGCCGACGAGGCGTCCGTCCGCCGCCCGGACCGGGGCCGCGACGTCGACGAGGCGCAGGGGCTCGCGCGGGGCCGCCTCGTTCGATCCCGGTCCACGCGGGGTCAGCACCGCCTGCAGGAGCTTGGCCGGATGCACGTCCCCCACGAAGGGCGCCGCGCGGCCCGCGCGGAAATAGTCCCGGCCGGACACGTCCGCGCCCTCCAGCGCGCCGGTGCTGGTCACCGCGACGCGCCCGTCCGCGTCGATCAGCCCGATGATCGAGTAGGCCGGGTAGGTCGCCTGCATCCGTTCCATGAGGGCGCGCTTGGCGGCCGTGCCGGCCCCCGGATCGCGCAGGCTGTCCGAGGCGGCGGCGATCTGGATGTCGCGCCAGCGCTCGAACATGCCGAGGTCGAGGCTCCGCGCCATCTGGCCGGCGATCTCGGCGAGCTGGCCGCCGACCTCCGCCTCGAGGCGGCGCGTCGCCTCGCGGCTCACCAGGGCGGCGAGCGCCAGGGTGGCCAGGAAGCCGAGGGTGCCGAAACCCAGCGCCAGCACGACGCGCAGCCGCGGCGGCGCCCGGCGGCGCAGACCGGCCCGGCGCGCGGGATCGGCCTGCGCGGCCGCCGGGGGCGCCGCAGAAGGAGAGTCGGATCGCGCGATCGCCTGCATCCGACCTCCCGCGGATCCAGCCTGTGCCAGCCGACGGACTTCGCACCGCCAAGCTCTGCCGGGACACCTTCTGAGCACGCACGGCAGACCTCAGCAAGCCAGTATCGGGCCTCGGCGCCGCACTATTACTATCGAGAGTTGCAAATATGCACGCGGTCGGCCTCGAATCAGCGCGCCGGAGCCCGTCGCGGCAGAGCTACGATGGTCTCACGTCCCCATCGGAGAAGGACCGAACGGCTCCGCAGCGCGCCCTCCCCCCCCCCCCCTCTGCGGGGGAGGGTGGCCCCCGAAGGGCGTCGGGAGAGGGGAGCGCGACGGTGCAGGATTGAACGCTGGCCTTCATGAAACGCGCGCCCCTTCCGGAAGCCGGGTTCCCCCCTTGCGGGACTGCGTCCCGGCCCGACCCCTGCTGACGCAGGGGCCACCCTCCCCCGCAGAGGGGGGAGGGCGCGTGCCATGCCTGGACCGCCAGACCTGTCGACCGGACAACGATCCCGATGTGTGAACCCCCAAGCCCGGCAGGGTACCGGCAGCCTGCACCGGACCCGTCCGGCGTCAGAAGCCGGGCCACGCCCCCGGGATCGTGCCGCCGTACCCCCAGCCCGTGAAGGGCGGCGCCGCGACCCGTTCCCGCGTGGCCGGGGCGAAGACCTGGGCGAGGGGCCCCGGCGCCTGCCAGACCCGCCAGTCCCGCCGCGCCTCCCCGGCCATGCGGGCCAGGGTCCGGTCCATGTCGGACGCGGCCCGCGGGTGATGCCGTCCGGGATGGGGCCGTGCCTCAACCGAAGAAGCCGCCAGCAGCGCGACCGGAAGGATCAGGGCCGCGTGGCGAGCGCCTCGGAGCGTTTCTCGGAGGATCCCTCGGATCGGCTTGGGACCGGCGCGCATGGTTCGGGCTTGTCGGGAGGGGCCTGCACCGGCAGCTACGCCGGGACGGGCCCTCCGGTTCCGCAGACCGCCGCGGCGCACCTGCGCGCCTTGGGATTCCCGGACCCCCGGGATCCCCAGACCGCCCAAAACCCCGTAGAAGGCCTGACACCCGCACCCGAGACGACGCGAGCGCGAACGGCCCATGCCAGAGTCAGTGCCCGACCGGCCCGCCCCCGCATCCGACCCGGTGGCGCTCCTGGAGACGCTCATCGCCTTCGACACGGTGAGCGCCCGCTCGAACCTGCCGCTGATCGACTGGGCGGAGGCGTATTGCCGCCGCCACGGCGCCGCGGTGGAGCGGGTCCCGGACGCGACCGGCCGGAAGGCGGCGCTGCTGGTGAGCGTCGGCCCCTTCGAGACCCGCCCCGGCTACGTGCTCTCCGGCCACAGCGACGTGGTGCCGGCCGAGGGCCAGCCCTGGACGTCCGACCCGTTCAGCCTGCGGGAGGCGGGCGGCCGGCTCTACGGGCGGGGCACCTCCGACATGAAGGGGTTCCTGGCGGTCTGCCTCGCGCTCCTGCCCGAGATGGTCGCGGGCGCGCGCGCCACCCCGATCCACATCGCGATCTCGTACGACGAGGAGGTGGGCTGCCTGGGGGTGCGTCCGCTCATCGCCCGGATGCTGGAGCGCGTCCCGCGCCCGCTGGGCTGCTTCGTGGGCGAGCCCACCGGGATGGAGGTGGTGGTCGGCCACAAGGGCAAGTCGGCCGCCCGGCTCACCTTCCGGGGCAAGGCCAGCCACTCGGCCCTGGCGCCCCAGGGCGTCAACGCGGTGGAGTACGCCGCCCGGTTCATCGAGCACGTCCGGCTGTCCGCCGAGGCGCTCGTCCGGGACGGCGCCCGCGACCCGCTCTACGACGTGCCCCACACCACGGGCCTGTCGAGCGTGGTCCAGGGCGGCACGGCGCTCAACATCGTGCCCGACACCTGCAGCGTCGCGTTCGAGTACCGGGCGATCGGCGCGGACGATGCCGGGGCGCTGGCGGCGGCGGCGATCGCCTACGCCACCGATACGCTTGCGCCGCTGATGCGGGCGGTCGATCCGGCCTGCGGCGTCGATGTCGAGCCGCTGATCGACTATCCGGGCCTCGACACCGACCCGGAGGCGCCGATCGTGACCCTGGCCAAGCGGCTCGCCGGCCGGAACGGGCACGCCAAGGTCTCGTACGGCACCGAGGGCGGCCTGTTCGAGCGGCTCGGCGGCGTCCCCGCCGTGGTGATCGGCCCCGGCTCCATCGCCCGCGCCCACAGGGCCGACGAGTACGTCACCCGGGACGAACTGGAAGCCTGCGCGGGCTTCGTGCGGCGGCTGATCCGGGACTGCCGGGGCTGAGAACCCGGATTCGAAAGGTCGGGACCTTTCGCGGGTGCAGGGCGGAGCCCTGCGGCCGGGCCTTGCCCGGTGTCGCGCGAGGCGCGAGGCCGGGGCTCCGCCCCGGCACCCCGCCAAAGGGTCTCGGCCCTCTGGGAACCCCATGTCCGCGAGCGGAAACCCGCCCTAGATGCGGGATGGGCCGTCGGGGCCGGGTCGGAGTCGTCGTTACCGCATGGCCAGCCTCAGCGTCGCGATCGCGTTCGGCGTCCGCCTGCTCCTGGTGCTGCTGTTCCTGCCGTTCAGCGCGCTGGACAAGATCCTGAACTTCCGGGGCGCGGTCGGGCAGGCGCGGCAGGCCGTGCACGCGACCGCCCCCGCCACGGCGCTGATCCTGGTCGGGCTCGCCGTCGAGATCGGGATGTCGCTCTGCATCCTGACCGGCACCGCCGACCGGGCCGCCGCCTTCGTGCTGGCCGGCTATTGCGGCGTGACCGCGCTCCTGTGGAAGCAGTTCTGGGCGCCGGGCGACTTCTGGGCCGGCGGCAAGGGCCGCGAGCTGTTCTGGGACTTCTTGAAGAACTTCGCGCTGGCGGGGGGCTTCCTGCTCATCACCTTCGGCACCGGCGCCGGGACGGTCCAGGACTTCCTCGCCGACCCGCTCGGCTCGACCAACCCTTACGCGGCCGTCGACCGGGCCCGGCCGTAGCCGGACCCGGCGGTGGGATCTCAGCCCTTCGGCACGGTGGCTGCCATGGAGGGTCGGCGCTCGAACTCCGCGAACCACGCAGCGAGGGCCGGCCGTCCCTCCCGCCACGCGAGGTCGGGGAAGCGCAGGTCGAGGTAGCCCAGCGCGCAGGCCATCGCGACGGTGCCGATGTCGAGGGCCGGCCCGCCGGCCACCAGGGCCTCGAACCGGTCGAGCGCCGACCGGATCTTGCCGACCTGGCCGGCCTCCCAGGCGTCCCAGCGCCGCTCCTCCGGGCGCAGGACGCGCTCGTAGCGGGTCAGCAGCGCCGCATCGAGCAGGCCGTCGGCCAGCGCCTGCCGGGTCAGCGCGTCCCAGCGGGCGGCCCCCTCGGGGAACAGGCGCGGACCGGCCGAGAGGCCGTCGAGATACTCGCAGATCACCCGGCTGTCGTAGAGGGCGGTGCCGTCCTCCAGCACCAGCGCGGGGATCTTGCCCAGCGGGTTGTGGGCGGCGACCTCCGGGGCGGGCCCGGTCGGGGAGGCCCCGGCCGCGGTCACGGCGATCCGGTCGATCAGCCCGGTCTCGTGGGCGACGACCAGCACCTTGCGGGCGTAGGGGGAGGCGGGGGAGTAGAGGAGCTTCATCGGACCGTCCCGGTTGGGCGTAACGCCGTGATCGCGGCGCCGCGCGACCTTGCACCGATGCCGTGCCGAATCCAGCCCCGCTGCCGGGCGGTCAGGCCTTCCGCGCCGTCCCGGACCCGGCATGCACCACCGCCCGGTTCCGGCGCACCTGACGGGCGCGCTGGCGCCAGGCGAGGAGGGCGGTCGCCGTCCGGTCCAGGAGCAGCATGCACAGGCTGCCGACGATCGCCAGCACGCAGACGGCCCCGATCAGCACACCCCAGATCCCGGGCGCCGGGATGATCATCAGACACAGCAATCCGAACACCGCCGCGCCGGGTATCCACTTCGCCATCGCGCCGCCTGCCCGCTATCGAGGAAGGTGTCTTGTCGGCAGATCCTGCGTGATGAGGCTTAATACAGATTTTGTATACTATCCGTCGCGCCTGAATTCGCGCATTGAGGCGGGTTTCAGGCTAAATTCTGGTTTATCAATAGTAAAATCCGAGCGGATCGGTCCCGGCGTTCTCGGGCGCTCACGCCGTGACCGCACCGACGGGATTCGCGATGCCGATCGGATACGTTCCGTGGCCGGAGCGCACCTTGCCGTCCTCGAAGATCAGCACCTCGCTGACCCTGACGTCCTTCTGATTCCTGTACTGGATGACCAGGGTATCGATCCCGGCGAAGACATGGTCGATCGTGAAGTGCAGGTCCGGGATCACCGACAGGGCTTCCGACCAGTAACGGCGCAGGGCCGGCTTCCCCCGCACGATGCCGGCGGAGCCAGGCTGCAGCCTCAGGGCGCCCGGTGACGTGAAGACGGCGTCGTCGTGGAAATGCAGGAGCACGCGCTCCACGTCGTGCGCATTCCAGGCCTCGCACCAATCCTGCGCGAACGCGGTCCAATCCATCGCGGATCCTCCGGAAACAACGGCGTGACGGGAGCCGGTCGCATCGGCCCGGATGCTTATCGTGATCGGCGCGCGCGCGGGCAAGACGGGGACGAGGGGGGCGCAGGCCCGCACGTGCCCGCATGGTCCCGCATGGTCCCGCTCCGGGCCCGCCGGGCCGGGCGGCCTCGGCCGGGTGATGGCGCCGGGAAACGCCGCCCAGGGATTTCGCCGGACCGGTGACAGCGCGCACAGGCTGTCCGCGGAACGGGCAGGGTGCCGGGAATCCGGGCTTCTCGGCCGCGGCCGAATCGGCGTATCCAGGGGACAGCCCATCGCGACGATGCGGGAGAGACCGGGATCATCCCCACCAGAGGGAGGCCCGGCGCCGACGGAGCAACCGCCCCGGAAACTCTCAGGCACCGGAACCGTGTCGTCAGGGCGATCTGGAGAGTGGTGCAGCGGGCGAGCCCGTGGGCACCCGCCGAAGGGGACGTCCGCGCTTCGCCTCGCCAGGGCCGAGCCGGATCAAGCTCTCAGGCACCGGGACAGATGGGGCGCGCAACCGGCCGACCGCTCGAGGACGGCCTTCCCGCGTCCAGACGTTCCGGAGTCCCACCCATGACCCACATCGCCGTGATCGGCGCCGGCATCACCGGCGTGACGACCGCCTACGCGCTCGCCCAGCGCGGCTACCGCGTCACCGTCCTCGACCGGCAGCGCTACGCCGCCATGGAGACCTCCTTCGCCAATGGCGGCCAGCTCTCGGCCTGCAACGCCGAGGTGTGGAACAAGCTCTCCACGGTGATGCAGGGCCTGCGCTGGATGCTGCGCCGCGACGCGCCGCTGCTGATGAATCCCAAGCCCTCCTGGCACAAGCTGTCCTGGATGGCGGAGTTCGTCCGCGAGATCGTTCACTACCGCGAGAACACCGTGCAGACCGTGCGGCTGGCGCTGAAGGCCCGGGAGGCCCTGTTCGCCATGGCGGAGGCCGAGGGGATCGACTTCGACCTGAAGTCCCGCGGCATCCTGCACTTCTACCGCGACCGGGCGAGCTTCGAGAAGGCCACGGCGGTCAACGCCCTGCTGCGGGAGGGAGGTCTCGAGCGCTATGCCGTGACCCCGGAGGAGATCCGCGCCATCGAGCCGACGCTCGCCGGCACCTATCACGGCGGCTACTTCACGCCGTCGGACGCCACCGGCGACATCCACAAATTCACCCGCGGCCTCGCGGCCGCGTGCGCGCGCAAGGGCGTCCGCTTCATCCAGGACGCCGACGTCGCGACGATCGCGCCGGAGGAGGGGGACTACGCCGTCAGGTGGCGTGGAGCGGGTCAGCCGGCCGGCGACGCGGAGATCCTGCGGGCCGACGCGGTGGTGATCTGCGCGGGCTGCGCCAGCCGGCGCTTCGCCGCCATGTTGGGCGACCGGGTCAACGTCTATCCGGTGAAGGGCTACTCGATCACCGTGAACCTGCTGACCCCGGAAGCGCAGCGGGCGGCGCCCGAGGTGAGCATCCTCGACGAGGCGGCCAAGATCGTCACCAGCCGCCTCGGCGACGAGCGCCTGCGTGTCGCCGGCACCGCCGAGTTCAACGGCTTCAACCGCGACATCCGCCACGACCGGATCCAGCCGCTGGTCGACTGGACCCGGGAGCAGTTCCCCCTGGTCGACACCGACCGGGTGGTCGCCTGGAGCGGCCTGCGCCCGATGCTGCCGAACATGCTGCCCAAGGTTGGCCGTGGCAGCCGGCCTGGCGTCTTCTACAACACCGGTCACGGCCATCTCGGCTGGACCCTCTCGGGCGCCACCGCCGAACTCGTCGCCGGGGCGATCGCCGCCGAGCACGCCCCGGAGTCGACGGTCCTGCCGCTCGCGGCCTGAGCCTCCCGGGTTTCGAAGGGCGCCGCCCATCTCGACCCGCATCGGCCCGGATTGCGGCGCGCCGTCCTCTCCCCGGAAAGGGAGGCGCGCCGACCAAGATTATTTTGTATTATCCTCCCGAGCCGCCCCGGAACCGAGCCGCTATGCCCCCGTCCGTCGCCTATCTCGACCCCGCCACCGGCGCGACCTACCCGATCGAGACGCCCCGCTGGCGCTCGGAGACGGGTGGTCCGCTGATGATCACCGACCTGCCGGGGATCGGGCGCGGGGAGATCGACACGGGCCGGCGCTCCCTCTGGCGCTACGCCGCCGCGCTGCCGGTGCCGGTGGCCGACCCCGTCACGCTCGGGGAGGGCTGCACCCCGCTGGTGCGCCGGCCCTGGCAAGGCGGCCACGCCCATTTCAAGCTCGAGTGGTTCGCGCCCTCCGGCAGCTTCAAGGACCGGGGCGCCGCCGTGATGCTGTCGATCCTGCGCCAGCAGGGGATCGACGCCGTGCTTGAGGATTCCTCCGGGAACGGCGGCGCCGCGGTGGCGACCTACGCGGCCGCCGCCGGGATGCGGGCCAAGATCCTGGTCCCGGCCTCGACCTCGCCGGCCAAGACCGTCCAGATGCGGGCCGCCGGCGCCGAGGTCGAGCTGATCCCCGGCACCCGCCAGGACACGGCCGACGCCGCGGTCGGCCAAGCGGCGTCGATCTTCTACGCCAGCCACAATTGGCAGGCCCACTTCCTCCAGGGGACCAAGACGCTCGCCTACGAGCTGTGGGAGGATCTGGGCTTCGCCGCGCCCGACGCCGTGATCATCCCGTGCGGGGCGGGCAGCAACATCCTCGGTTGCGACATCGGCTTCTCGGAGCTGCTGCGCCGGGGGGAGATCGCCCGCCTGCCGCGGCTCTACGCGGTCCAGCCGGCCCACTGCGCCCCCCTGCACGCGGGTTTCGAGGCCGGCGCGGAGGATTTCGTGCCGGTGACGCCCCGCCCGACCCTCGCGGAGGGCGCCTCGATCGCCCAGCCGGTCCGCGGCCGGGAGGTGCTGGCGGCGCTCCGCCGGTCCGGTGGCGGCACCGTGGCGGTCTCCGAGGAATCCATCGAGGCGGCCCTGATGGAGCTCGCCCGGTCGGGCCTCTACGTCGAGCCCACCTGCGCCATGGCGGCGGCGGCGCTCACCGACCTCACCGCGCGCGGCGCGATCCGGCCTGGTGAGACCACCGTGGTGGTGCTCACCGGCACCGGCATCAAGGCGACGCCGCGCATCGCCGAGCTTCTGGGCCTCGCTCCGTAATCCGGGGCCCCCGCCACGAGATCCGCACGCGATCAGGAGGATACACCATGCGCAACAACATCCCCGCCACCGTCGGGATGCCGGTCGAGGAGGTGGATACCCCCTGCCTGCTGGTCGACCTCGACGCCCTCGAGCGCAACGTCGATACGCTCGGCCGCTTCATGAAGGAGCACGGCCTGCGCCACCGGGCGCATGCCAAGACCCACAAGTCGTCCGACATCACGGTCCTGCAGATCGAGCGGGGCGGGGCCTGCGGCGTCTGCTGCCAGAAGGTCAGCGAGGCCGAGGCGCTGGTGAGCGCCGGCATCCGCGACGTGCTGGTCTCCAACCAGGTGGTGGCGCCGAAGAAGATCGAGCGCCTCGCGGCGCTCGCCACCCGCGCGCGGGTGCTGGTCTGCGTCGACGACCTCGGCAACGTCGACGACCTCTCGGCGGCGGCGGTCCGGTACGGCGTCACCCTCGAGTGCCTTGTGGAGATCGACGTCGGCGCCGGCCGCTGCGGCGTCGCGCCGGGCGAGCCCGCTCTGGCGATCGCGAAGAAGATCGCGGCGGCGCCGGGCCTGCGCTTCGCGGGCCTGCAGGCCTATCAGGGCAAGGCCCAGCACGTGCGCGATTTCGGCGAGCGGAAGGCCCTGATCCAGACGGCGATCGACGAGACGAAGCGCACCGTCGACCTGCTCAAGGCCGAGGGGCTCGACTGCGCCATCGTGGCGGGGGCCGGCACCGGCAGCTTCGCCATGGAGGGCGGCAGCGGCGTCTACAACGAGCTGCAATGCGGCTCCTACGTCTTCATGGACGCCGACTACCAGCGGGTGAAGGACGCGGACGGGCGGCCGATCGCGGAGTTCGAGAACAGCCTGTTCATCTACACGGCGATCATGAGCAAGGCGAAGGCGGATGTCGCTATCTGCGATGCCGGCCTCAAGGCGCAGAGCATCGACAGCGGCCTGCCGGTGGTCTTCGGCCGGGACGACGTCGAGTACGTCAAGTGCTCGGACGAGCACGGGGTGATCAGCGATCCCGGCAACGTGCTGAAGCTCAACGAGCGCCTGAAGCTGATCCCCGGCCATTGCGACCCGACGGTCAACGTCTACGACTGGTATGTCGGCGTGCGGAACGGCCGCGTCGAGGCGATCTGGCCGGTGACCGCCCGCGGTATGACCCTGTAGGGGTTTCCGAGGGGCCCCGGCCCCTCGGCGGGATATCGGGGCAGGGCCCCGACGCTCGGGCCTCGCCCGAGAGCAGGGCTCTGCCCTGCACCCGCAAAAGGTCTCGACCTTTTGAAACCATGACTTTGGAGATCTTCACGCCATGCGCTTCATTTCGGAGGAGGAATCGGCCGCGTTGGTCGATCACGCCATGGCGTTCGACGCGGCCCGCGAGGCGCTGATCGCCGCGGTGGCGCCGGGCACGACCCTGTTCCCGGCGGTGCTCGGCCACGGCTCGGAGCCGGCCAACCGGTTCTCGATCAAGTCGGGCTCGACCGCCGACTATGCCGGCCTGAAGGTCGGCTCGTTCTGGCCCGGCAATCCGGACCGGGGCCTGCCGCGGCACAATTCGGTGATCCTGCTGTTCGATCAGGATGTCGGCCGCGTCGATACGGTGATCGAGGCGGGCCGCGTCAACGCCTACCGGACCGCCGCCGCCGACGCGGTGGCGGCGAGCGTCCTGGCGCGGCCGGATTCGGCGGTGCTGGCGGTGTTCGGGGCCGGCAACCAGGCCGAGTTCGAGTGCGCGGCGCTCGCCCGGGTCCTGCCGATCGATACCGTGCTGGTGGTCGCCCGGGACGCCGCCAAGGTCGCGGGGTTCGCCGCGCGTTTGGCAGGGCAGGGGGCCTCGGGGATCGCAGTGCGGGCGGCCTCCGCCCAGGAGGCCTGCGCGGCCGCCGACGTGATCGTCACGGCGACGCCGGCCCGCGCGCCGCTCTTCGAGGTCGGCTGGGTCCGCCCCGGTACCCACGTCGCCGCCATGGGGGCGGATGCCAAGGGCAAACAGGAACTGCCCCCGGCCCTGCTGGAGCGTGCAACCCTGTTCTGCGACCTGCCGGAGCAGTCGCGCACCATCGGCGAGTTCCAGCACGCCTCCGCGCTGGCTCAAGGAGGCCTCACGGCGCTCGGCGACGTGCTGCGGCTCGGGGAGGGGGGCCGGACGGACCGGGACCAGATCACCGTGTTCGATTCCTCCGGTATCGCCCTGCAGGACCTGACCATCGCCCGGGCGATCCTCGCCAAAGCCGACGCGCGCTTGTAGGGGAGGGCCGGCGCCGGCCCTCCCCGCCCCGGCGGAGGACGGCATGCAGGATAGGCAGATCCGGGTCATCGGCATCGGCACGGGCGATCCCGAGCACCTGACCCTCCAGGCGGTACGGGCGCTCGCCGACGTCGACGCGGTGTTCGTCCTCGACAAGCGCGCCGAGACCGCCGACCTCGTCGAGATTCGTCGGCGGATCTGCGCGGCCCATATCCGGAAACCCCATCTGGTGATCGCCGTGGAGGATCCGCCCCGGGAGCGCCGCCCGGTCGATTACGGCAGCACCGTCGCGGCCTGGCACGCGGCCCGGGCCGAGCGGCTGGAAGCGGCCTTCGCGACCCATCTGGCGCCGGGGGCGGTGGGGGCGATCCTGGCCTGGGGCGATCCGGCCCTCTACGACAGCGTGCTGCGCATCCTCGACCGCATCGCCGCCCGCGGGCAGGTCGCCTTCACCCGCACGGTGATCCCAGGCCTGTCCAGCGTGCAGGTGCTCGCCGCCCGCCACGGGGTACCGCTGAACGGCATCGGCGGGTCGGTGCTGATCACCACCGGCCGGCGCCTCGCCGCGGGATGGCCGGCGGAGGCGGAGAGCGTCGTGGTGATGCTCGACGGCGACCCGGCCTTCGGCCATCTTGACCCGGACCTGACCATCTACTGGGGCGCCCATCTCGGCGGTCCGGACGAGATTCTGGTTTCCGGCCGGCTGGGCGATGTGGGCGACGAGATCCGCCGGATCCGGGCAGAGGCGCGCGTCCGCCATGGCTGGATCATGGATATCTACCTGCTGCGCCGTGACCCCGCCGCCACGGACAGGGCCGGCGCAGCCGGCTAGACCGCCGCCATGCTGCGCCTGCGGGACTACCAGCGCGCCAGCCTCGACGCGCTCTCGGCCGCCTGGGCGCGGGGAGGGGCGGACGAGGCGGCGCCCGGCCACCTGATCGTGCTGCCCACCGGCGCCGGCAAGGCGCTCGTGATCGCGGCGCTGGCCCGGGAGACCCTGGAGGAGAACCCCCTCGCCCGGGTGGCGATCGTCACCCACAGCCGCGAGCTGGTCGCCCAGAACTTTTGCGAGCTGACGGACTTCTGGCCGGAGGCGCCGGCCGGGATCTTCTCCGCCGGGCTCGGGCGGCGGGAGGCCAACGCGCAGGTGTTGGTCTGCGGCATCCAGTCGGTGGCCGACCGTCTCGACGCTGTGGGCCCGCGCGACCTCGTCATCGTCGACGAGGCGCATCTGATCCCCCGCGCCGCCGACACCCGCTACGGCCGGTTCCTGGCCGGCCTGCGGGCGATGACCCCCGGGCTGCGCGTGGCGGGCTTTACCGCGACCCCCTACCGCTTCGATTCGGGCCGCCTCGACGAAGGTGCGCACCGGCTCTTCGCCGGCATCGCCTACGAGGCGGACACGTTCACGCTGATCCGGCGCGGCTTCCTGGCCCCCCTCGTCTCGAAGGCGACGCTTACGCAACTGGACGTCTCCGGTGTCGGTCGGCGTGGGGGCGACTACATCCCGGGGGAGCTGGAGGCCGCGGTGAACCGCGACTGGATCACCCGCGCCGCCGTGTCGGAACTCGCGGACTACGGGCGTCGGCGCCGGGCGTGGCTCGCCTTCTGCGCGGGCCTTGCCCATGCCGATGCGGTGCGCGACGCCGTGCGGGCGGAGGGCTATACCTGCGAGAGCGTCTCGGGGGAGACATCCCGCCGGGAGCGGGACCGGATCGTGGCGGCGTTCCGGGCCGGACACATCCGTTGCCTGACCTCGGTCGGCGTGCTCGGTACCGGCTTCAACGTGCCGGAGGTCGATCTGGTGGCGCTGCTTCGCCCGACCCGCAGCACCGGGCTCTACGTGCAGCAGGTCGGCCGGGCGCTCCGCTGCGCCCCCGGCAAGGCCGACGCGCTGATCCTCGATTATGCCGGGCTGGTGCGGATGCATGGGCCGGTGGACGCCGTAACGGTCCGGAGCGCCACGCAGGGCCTGGGTGGGGCAGGGGCCTCGCGCGCCAAGCCCTGCCCCGGCTGCGGCGCTCTGATCGCGCTGAACGCCTCAACCTGCGAGGCCTGCTGGACCGAGCCGGAGGTGGATGCGGACCGGGACGCCCCGCACGAGGCCACGGCGGACGATGAGCTGCAGATCCTCTCGGCCGACTCCGGCGATCCCTTGCCCAACGGTTCTGCCGGCGGCCTCGGGCCGACCGGCCCTGATCCCGAAGCCCCGTCCCCGGATGCGCCTTGGCACCCGGTGACGGCCCTGAGCCTGGAGCCCGCGCCGGACGGACTCGACCTCGTGCTCGGCTGGCGGGACGGCGCCACCGAGGTGGCGTGGCGCGTGCGCCTGCGGCCCGAGGGCCGCGGCTACGAGCGGGAGAAGGCGGTCGCGTGGTGGCGCGGCCTCGGGGGCGGCCGGGACGCCCCGATGGACGCGGCCGGGTTCCTGGAGGGTGTCGACGCCCTCAGCCGGCCGGCGGCGATCCGGATCCAGCCGGGCCGGCTGTCGGAGCAGATCGCCTGCCGGACAGCGGACGGCCGGATCCTGGGCGACGTGCGCCGTCTGTCCGGGTGCGCCGCGTGAAACCGCCGGAGACCGGTCGGGATCTTCGCTAGATCTCCGCGGGATCTTTCTGCAAGGCCGTCGCGGGGAGGGGCCTCGGACCGCCCTCGCCCGATCCAGTGGCGCGATCACGGCGAGCCGAGATCGACCGTGGGAGATCTGAATGGACGCGCGTGGCCCGCGCAGGCAGAAACGCATGCGACCGTCCCGTCAGCGGGCATGGGCAGGGAACGGCCCGGACCCACTGCCGCAGTCGTCCGTCTGGCATGCCAACCCCCCCCTCACCCGATTAGGGTTCAGCGTTGAGTTCCATAATATATCTTATGCGAACGCCGGCCATGGGTCCGGGACGGCTCCGCGAGTGGCTCGCGATCTGCGTTTGGCGCGCGATTCGCCGACCGCCTGGATGCGAAGCGTCTGCAGGTCTTAGGTTCCGGGTGATCCGGTCGGTGGGATCGTCCGGCTTGGGCGGGAGCGGCTGCAACGGCGCGGATCCGTGCCGCGTCTTCGATCGGGCGAGGGCGGTGCAGTCCCCTCCCCGCGGCACGTGCGGTCGTCCTCGCGAGAGCGAAGCGGAGCATCCCGGGCCGTGCAGGCCAGCCGCGCAGGGTCGACCCGTGGCGGTGACCGGCAGGCAGCCCGCGGCTTCGCGGCTTGACCGGGCGAGGGCGGGCGAAGTCCCCTGCCCGGCTCCGGTTCAAGCAACAGCCCCAAGGCTTTCGGCGGGTCGGAGGGCGCCGGACGAAGCCGTTACCGCGCCGGCCGCTTTCCCGGACGCATGGAGCGGCAGCGGAACGCGACCTGGTTCCAGCACAAGAGGTCGCGAAGCAACCGCATGAGGCGTGTTGCGATCGCGACGGCGCGTGCTGCCCGACCCCGCTCCAGGCATCGCCGCGCTGTCCGAAGGGCTCCTTCCGAGGCCTGTGCCGCGCGGCGGTCCCTCGGGAGCAAGCGTGGATGGGAGGACCGTCCCTCCACGCGTGCGCATCCCTGTCCGGGTGCCGTGTCCGGGTCCGCGAAAAACGCTCCAAATGCCTGTCCATGACAGCCTTTTCCCGCCGGAGCGGCCTTCACCGCGGCGAAAATATCTTAAGCTCCGCCCGTACGCCGGCGTCAGACCGGCGGCCGGGACACGGTGGAGGAGAAGGATGCCGGACCAGAACCTCGCGAGAGGCGCGTTCGTCGTGGCGGTCGCCCTGTTCTTCGGTCTGGGGGCGCTGCGCTACCCCATCGGCACGCTGGCGCGGACCGGACCAGGCCTGTTCCCGGTGATCGTGAGCGGGCTGCTCCTCGTGCTCGGCCTGCTCATGCTCGTGCAGTCCCGTCTCGCCGCCCGGGAGCCGCTTCAGTTCAACGTCGGCAAGATCGCCCTCGTGATGCTGGGGCTCGGCGGCTTCGTCGTCGTCGCCCGATACGTCAGCATGCTGCCGGCGATCCTCGTGCTGGTCTTCGTCGTGTCGTATGCCGGCACGGCGCCGTCGTGGCGGCGCAGTCTCGGGATCTCGGCCGGGCTGGCGGTGATCGCCTTCCTGTTCCAGCGCTTCCTCGGGCTGAACCTGAGGCTGGTCTGATGGAGATCCTCCAGAACCTCGCCTTCGGCTTCGAGCACGCCCTCACCCTCGAAAACCTGCTCTATTGCGCGCTGGGCTGCGTCATCGGCACGCTGGTCGGGCTGCTGCCGGGCCTGGGGCCGCTGGCCACGATCAGCCTGCTCCTGCCCCTCACCTACTCCATCCCGCCGGGCGGCGCGCTCATCATGCTGGCGGGCATCTATTACGGCGCGCAGTACGGCGACAGCGTCAGCGCCATCACCATGCGGATCCCGCACGCGAGCAGCATCGTGGCCTGCATTGACGGGTACCAGATGACGCTGAAGGGCAAGACCGGCCTGGCGCTGTTCACCGCGGGCGTGTCGAGCTTCATCGGCGGCACCGTGGCGATCGTAGTGCTGGCCGGGCTCGCGCCGAGCCTGGGGGAGGTGGCGCTTCTGTTCGGACCCGCCGATTACTGCGCGCTGATGCTGCTCGGCTTCGTCTGCGTCAGCGTCGTCAGCAGCGGCAGCCTCCTGCGCGGCCTGTCCATGTGCCTCATCGGCGTGCTGCTCGGCCAAGTCGGCACCGACCTGGAGACCGGGACGCCGCGCTTCACCTTCGACCTGCCCTTCCTGGTCGACGGGATCAGCCTCGTCAGCGTGGCGCTCGGCTGCTTCGGCATCGCCGAGATCACAAAGAATCTCGACAGCGGCTCGGAGCGCACGCCCTTCAATGGCCGGATCAACCTCATGCCGACCTGGCCGGAATTCAAGCGCATCCTCCCGAGCGCGCTGCGCGGCAGCGCTGTCGGCTCCCTGCTCGGCATCCTGCCCGGCGGCGGCCCCACCATCGCGCAATTCGCCGCCTACGCCGTCGACAAGAAGGTGAGCAAGTACCGCCACGAGATCGGCTCCGGGTCGATCGAGGGCGTGGCGGGTCAGGCGGCGGCCGATGAGGCGGCCGCCCGCACGAGCTTCATCCCGCTCATGAGCATCGGCATCCCGGAGAACGCCGTGATGGCGCTGATGATGGCGGCCTTCATCATCAAGGGCATCCAGCCCGGCCCCAACATGATCGCCAAGCACCCGGACCTGTTCTGGGGTCTTGTCGCCAGCATGTGGATCGGCAACTGCTTCCTGCTGATCATCAACGTGCCGCTGGTGCGGTTCTGGCTGTCGGTCTTCAAGATCCCCTACGCGGTGCTGTTCCCGTCGATCCTGTTCTTCTGCTGCATCGGCACGTTCAGCGTGAACAACAACCTGGACGACATCTATATCACGGCGGCCTTCGGCTTCCTGGGCTACGTGATGATGCGCCTCGCCCTGGATCCGGCCCCGCTGATGCTCGGCTTCATCCTCGGCCCGATGCTCGAGGAGAACTTCCGCCGCGCCATGCTCCTGAGCCGCGGCAGCCTCACGGTGTTCATCACACGGCCGATCGCGGGGGGCCTGCTCGCGCTGATCGCCGCGATGGTGGTCTGGCAACTCATCCGCGTGCTGTCCCGGCGCAAAGCACGGACCGCGACCGCCCCGGAGGCGTCCGGATCGTTGACGGGCGGCCCGACCTGAGGTCTGGCGCGGACGCGCCCGTCCGGTTGGTCAGTCGACCGTCGCGCCCGAGAACGCCACGACCTTGCGCCACTTCTCCACCTCCTGGGCGATCAGCGCGCCGAACGCCTCGGGGGTGAGCTGCAGGGGGGCGCCGCCGAGATCCGCGAGCTTCTTGGCCATTGCCGGGTCGGCCAGAACCTCGTTCACCTCCCGGTTGAGGTGCGCGATCAGCTCCGGCGGGGTCTTGCGGGGGGCGCCGATCCCGAACCACGCGCTCGCCTCGTAGCCCGGCACCGTCTCGGCGACCGACAGCACGTCGGCGTTGCCGGCCAGCAGGTCGGTGATCGCCGGTCCGGCGCCCCGGTAGGGCACGTGCACCATCGACACGCCCGTCATCGCCTTGAACAGCTCGCCCGACATGTGAACCGACGTGCCGACCCCCGAGGAGGCCATGTTCACCTTGTCGGGGTTCGCCTTGCAGTAGGCAATGAACTCCGCCACCGACTTCACCGGCAGCTTCGGGCTGATCTCCATGATGTTGGGTGAGCGCGTGATCGCCGCCACGGGGGCGATATCCCGCTGGAAGTTGAAATTCAGCTTCTTGTACAGGCTGTCATTGATGCCGTTGGCCGGGTTCGCCAGCAGGATCGTGTAGCCGTCCGGCTCGGCGCGGACGACGGCGTCGGTGCCGATGTTGTTGGCCGCCCCCGGCCGGTTCTCGACGAGGACCTGCTGGCCCAGGCGCCGGCCGAGGGGCTCGGCGATGAGGCGGGCCAGCACGTCGGTGGTCCCGCCCGGGGCGTAGCCGACGACGAAGCGGATCGGACGCGTCGGGTAGGTCTGCGCCAGCGCGGGCCGGGCCAGCAGCGCCGCGCCGGCGCCGAGGCCCGCTCCGATGACCGAGCGGCGTGACCAGGAGGACGAGGGTGTGGGTGCCATGTGCGTTCTCTCCCGCGCGGCCCATCGTTGAACGGGGCCGGTCACCGCGCAGGTTAGGAGCGCTCTCGATCGACGTGCAATCGGGAATGACCTTAAGTCCTTGATACACTGCGTCCGCTGACGCCGGACCGAAGGCCGCCGATTCATCCGCTGATCGGCAAGCTCAGCGCATCACCGCGACGCTCGTCAGCCAGAGCCGGCAGAGCCTCGGCCAGAGGGCGACCGGCGCCTCCGAGCGACCGATCCCGAAGCCGTGGCCGCCGACGGCGAAACGGTGGTACTCGACCGGCACCCGCGCGGCGCGGCATGCCTCGTCGAGCACGCGGCTGTGCTCGGGGCTGATGACGGCATCGTCGTCGGCCTGCACCAGGAACAGCGTGGGGCAGCCGGACCGGATGTGCGTGTGGAGCGACCAGTCCCGGCTCGCCTCCGGGCTCGGAGCCTCGCCGACCAGGGAATGCCGGGTGGTCGTGCGGTCGTAGGGCGGCTCCAGGCTCACCACCGGGTAGATCAGCGTCGCGAAGTCGGGCCGGGCCGACAGGTCGTCGGCCGCGTCGACGGGGTCGTACGCCCGGAACGCGGAGCGCGCCGCGATCATCCCGCCGAGATGGCCGCCGGCCGAGAAGCCGAGCACGCCGATGCGAGCCGGGTCGATCCGGAAGCGCCCGGCCTCGGCGCGGATCAGGCGCAGGGCCCGCTGCCCGTCCTGGAGCGGCGCGAGGGGGCCCGCCCCCCAGCCCTCGCGCGGCAGGCGATAGGTGAGCACGAAGGCCGTGATGCCCTGCGCGGCGAGCCAGAGCGCGGCCGGCAGGGCCTCCTTGACCATCCCGATCCGGGCGTAGCCGCCGCCGCCGGCCACGAGGACCGCCACGCCGGTGGGAGTCTCCGGGGCGTAGACCTCCAGCACGGGCGTGGCGACGTTCTTGACCGCACCGCTGTCGTCGCGGACCAGCGGGCCCTGCGGACCGCCGCCGCCCGGCGGCTCCCCCGGCCAGAGCGGGATCCGCTCCGGCGCCCCGACGGCATCCGCGCCCCGCGCCGACAGGAGCACCGAGGTCGTGGCCAGGGTGAGGAGAAGGGATCGGCGGTCGGGCAGAAGGTCGGGCATTGCGGAGGCCCCTCGCGAAGGGCGCCTTCCCGTGCTGCCCGGTAGGCAAGACCGGGGCTCCGGATCGGTTCCCGACCGCTCAGGCCCGCACCGGCACCACGGAGCCGCGGTAGCGGGTCCGGATGAACGCCGCGACCTCGGCCGAGGTCAGGAGCGCGGCCAGCCGCAGGATTCGGGGATCCTGCGCCAGCGCCTCGGTGGTGACGAGGACGTTCGCGTAGGGGTTGCCCTCCGCGCGCTCCAGCGCCAGGGCGTCCCGCGCGGGCTCCAGCCCGGCCTCCAGGGCGTAGTTGCCGTTGATCACCGCGAGCGCCACGTCGTCGAGGGAGCGCGGCAATTGCGGCGGCACGATCTCGACGAAGCGGAACCCCTTCGGGTTCTCGGCGACGTCGTCGACGCTCGCGAAGGCCCCCTCCCCGCCCGGCCGCAGGCGGATCAACCCGTTCTCCTGGAGCAGCGTCAGGCTCCGGCTCGCGTTGGTGACGTTGTTCGGGATGGCGACGAGGCCGCCCTTCGGCAGCTCGGCGAGGGCTCTGGCGCGCCGGCTGTAGAGCCCGAGGGGCTCGACATGCACCGTCGCCACGACCGCGAAGCGGGTCCCCAGCGCAGCCTCCTCGGCTCGCAGGAAGGGCACGTGCTGGAAGAAGTTGGCATCGGCGTCGCCGTCGCGCAGGAGCGCGTTCGGTCTCAGGTCGCCGCTGATCTCGATGACCTTGAGCGGGATGTCGGGCGCCAGCGTCTCGCTGACGAAGTGCAGGATCTCCGCGTGCGGGACCGATGATGCCACGACGCGCAGAGCCTGTCCGGCCGCACCCGCGCGCCCACCGGCCGCGAGGATCAGGAGTTCGGCCAGGGATCCAGCCAAGAATCCGGCCAGGACGACGCGACGGGACGGAGCGGTCATGGGCGTGTTCGATGGCCTGTTGGCGGAGGACACGCGACGGGTCTTACTGACCGACCGGATGCCGTTCAAGGAAACGAAGTGTTCGATTTTCCTGGGGATGAAGATCGGTGTTCTGCCCGTGATCCAAAGTGAACACGAGTTCTACTGACGCTCATCTTTCCCAGGCGAATCATCGTCTCGTCAGAGGCCGGGCGGCCGGCGGGCGCCTCGCAAACCGGCGCCGCCGTGTCATGATGGCGCCGGAGGATCCGACATGCACGACAGCGATGATGATCACACCCATACCCACGAACCCCCGCCCGGCGACGCGCCCGGCGCAGCGGAGCGCTGGAAACACGACGGCGTGCGGGTGATCCCGGGCGACCGGCTCGATGCCAACACCGCGCAGACGCCCGGCATGTTCCGGCAGGCGGCGATCAACGCCGCGCGCGTCGGCGCCCAGAAGATCTGGGCCGGCACGGTGGCGATCCAGCCCGATGCCAAGACCGGCGTGCACCATCACGGTGACCTGGAGAGCGTGATCTACGTGGTCTCGGGCCGCGCCCGGATGCGCTGGGGCGAGCGGCTGGAATACGTCGCGGAGGCCGGCCCCGGCGACTTCATCTTCGTGCCGCCCTACGTGCCCCACCAGGAGATCAACGCCTCGACCGACGAGCCCCTGCACTGCGTGCTGGTGCGCTCCGACAACGAGGCGGTGGTGGTCAACCTGCCCGACGTCGCGGCCGCCGAGGCTCCCGAGACGGTCTACTGGGTCGATCCGATCCACAAGCACCCGTGAGGGAGCCCGCTCACGCGAACCGCGGCACCAACCGGCCGAGGAGAGCCCGGCCCGGGAACCGGCGCGGCGGCATCGGCAGCGTCGGCGCGGGTTCCTCCCCCGGGATCTGTCCCTCGGCGAAGCGCGCGCCCACCGACCAGAAGCCGTCCCGGCGCGTGCCGATCATGCCGAGCCCGACGGGCTCCTGCGCCGCCTCGGCCCGCAGCCGCCCCGCGGCCCAGACCCGCTGCCAGCAGCCGCGCCGCGACAGGTCGGCGTCCTGCCAACCGAGCCGCGCGTAGCCCGCCGCCGCGAAGATGCGCGTCCCGGAAAAATCCTCCGGGATCCAGACCCAGCTCGAGAAGACGTGGACCGCGTCGCGGCGGAAGCCCGCCGGGTCGACCGCCCGGGTATAGGCGCTCAGCGCCGTCTCGCGGTGCCGGCCGACATGGTGGCGCAGACCGCCCCGCAGCGGCAGCGCCTCCGGGAAGGTGGCGGCGTCGAGACGGGTCGGCACCGCGCCGCGGTCCAGCGCGTAGGCGCTGTCCACGAGGTGCATCCAGGGCTCTAGATCGACCTCCCAGGCCTGCTCCACCGGAGCGAACCGGCGCACCGTCCCGGCGATCAGGTGGTCGCCGACGCGCCGGACCGGTTCAGGATGCCAGCCCGGCCCCGCTTCCGTCACGCGCAGCAGCGTCGAGGGGCCGTGCGCCCGGACCGCCGCGGCGAGCCGCGCGAAGTCGGTCTCGGAGGTCTCGGGGCCGGTCTTGCGCACCAGGATCTTCGCGCCGTCAGTGAGATCGTCCAGGAACTTGCGCTTGAGATAGGCGAGCCGGCCGTATTCCCGCTCCAGCAACGCCTCCGGCTCGATCGAGCCGTCCGGGTGCCCGGTATTGGCCCAGATGTTGTAGGCGAGGCTGTGACAGTAATAGGTGCCGCCCGCGCTGACGGAGAGGCGCAGGTCGCCCGGTACGCCGAAATCCGAGAAGCCGCAGCGCAGCCCGCGGATCAGGTCCTCCAGGGGCGTGTAGGAGAAGCGCAACAGGCCGGAGGGCTCGACTCCGCCGTAGCGCTGCACGAACCCGAACTCGCAATTGTCGCCCAGGCTCCGAAAGGCGTGGAGCCGCTCGGCGAGGATCGTCGCCGCATCCCTGGTCTCAGTCACTGCATCCGCTCTGTCTCGTCGAGCCCGTCGCGCAGATCGCGATGGCGCGGGACATTTTGTCCAGTCCTGGCTTCGATGAGCGGCGCGTCCCGCGCGCTCACTCGGTCAACGGTACGTCCAGTCGGAAGCAGGCGCCCTGTCCTCGGGCCGGTGTCGTGAGGCTGCCTCCGAGCTGGCGCGTCAGGCTGCCGACCACCCGCATGCCGAGGCTCTTCGAGGCGCGCCCGATCTCGAAGTCCGCCGGCAGCCCGACGCCGTCGTCGGACACCTCGACCACGAGCCCGCCGGGCTGGTGCTCGGCCTTGACGCGGATCTCGCCGCCCTGCGGGTGGGTCTCGGGCGGATAGGCGTATTTAAGCGCGTTGGTGACGAGTTCGTTGACCAGGAGTCCGATCGGGATCGCCCGGTCGGCCGAGATCCGATGCGGCGCGGCCGTGCAGGCGAGCCGTCGATCCGGGGCGCCGCTGGCGAGGTTGGCCACCAGCTTCTCCAGGAACGGCGCGAGATCGAGTTCGCCCGGCACCCCCTCCCCATCATCGGCCGATTTGTCTCCGGTCCCGTCACCCTGCCGCCAGAGCTGGTCGTGGACGCCCGCGATCGCCTCGACCCGGCTGCGCGCATCCGTCAGGGCCGTCTGCACGGCGGGCTCGTCGGCGGCGCGCGCCTGGAGGGCCAGCAGGCTCGCCACGATGGCGAGGCTGTTCTTGACCCGGTGGCTCATCTCGCGGGCAAGCAGGTCCTGTCGGGCCAGCGCCGCGCGCAGCAGGCTCTCGGTGCGCTGGCGCTCGATGGCGCCGCCCAACAGGTTGGCGAAGCCCTGCATGAAGGCGATGTCGGCCTCCGCGAACATGCCTTCGCGGGTGTCGTCCACCTCCAGCACCCCGAACGCACCGTCCCGGTTCTCGATCAGCACGTTGATCGCCCGGCGGATGCCGTGGTCGGCCATGAGCTGCGGCGTGCGGAACCGGGTCTCCTCGGCGAGGTGGTTCGAGATCACCGGCCGGCCGGTCTTGAGGGCGAAGCCCGCCGGGGAGGCGAGGTCGGCCCCGATCCAAGCCCTGCCGATCACGTCCGGTCCCCAGCCGACGCCGGCCCGCACCAGCAGCGTGTCGGCGCCGGGACGGTATTCCAGCGCCTTGCAGAATTCGGCGCCCATGCCCTGCGCGCACAGTTCCGCGGCCCGCTGCAGCAGGTGGTCGACATCGGTGCCGCGCAGGGCCTCGACGCCGAATTCCGACAGGATCGCCTGCTGACGCAGGCGATAGTCGAGGTCGGGGGGCATGGGCCCGCGGGCCGGCTCCGGGCTGGGTTCCACTTCGGTCTGGTCGGTCTGTGCTGTCATGGAGGCGGTCATGGAGATGGCGAGACTAGCAGGAAGGCGGGCCCGGCGCGACGCGGCGCCGGCGGGCGGGTCGCACCCGTCGTCGCACCCGGACGGGTTTTCGGGAGCCGTGGCTCCCCGCGCGGCGTTCGTCACACGAACCCGCCACGAACCCTGCACGCGAGGACTGCACCGATGGCCGACGCCGTGAACGGACTCTCCGACAAGGCTCTCTCGATCTTCGCCTTCGCGGCCTATCACCGTCTCGTCAGCGGCGAGCGGGTCACCTCGGTGATCCGCAGGGACGGTGCCGGCCACGAGGCCGATCCGGAGGGTGTGAAGGAGCTGGAGGCGCGCGGCCTCGTCACCGCCGGCGAGACCGGCATCGATCTGGGCGAGACTGCGCAGGCCACGGTGGAGGCGATGGTCGCGGCGCTGCGCCGCGAAGTCGGGCGCTGAAGCCTCCCCTATCGTCCGGGAGCGCGAAGCGTTCCGGCACGTCGCGAGGCGGGGAGGATGTCGCCCCCACCCTCGAGCCATCGTCGCGCAGCCGGGAATGAGGCGACTTGGTCGCGGAACGGGACGCTGCGCATGGTCGTGTCGCCGATCTGGTCCGGGGCGGCCCGGCGTTCCCCGGCATCGCCGCGGGTCCCCGGCACTGGCAGGGGCTCGCCACGATCCCGCGGGCAGTTTCCGAGCGCGCGCATCACCTCGATTTGGAATGGACGTGGAAAGACTCGGAGATGCGCGGCTGCGGCATTCCGGCCGTGGAAACCCGGGAACGCGCCCTCCCTGGGCCGCTTGTCACCGCACCACAGACGGAGGGTTGTGATGACCGCCAAGGTGAAGACCGGAGACGATGTCACCTACACGTGGGGCAAGGGCACGGTCTCGGGGGAGGTGACCAAGGTCCATACCCAGGACGTCAAGAAGACGATCAAGGGGAACACGGTCAAGCGCGCGGCTTCGAAGAGCGAGCCCGCCGTCGAGATCAAGACCGCCAAGGGCAAGACCGTCCTCAAGTCGGCCGCGGAGGTCACGGTCAAGTCCGCATAAGGGCGCAACCTGCACATGCCGTGATGTTGCGCACATCGCCTTGTGTTTTGGTCTCGCCGAGGTCGGGGCTCCGGCTATCTGTAACGGTTCCAGCCTTAGAAAGCCGGGACCCCCGCATGACCATTCCCCTCAGGCTTACCCTGAACGGGCAGAAGCGCGAGATCGCCCTCGACGATCCGCGCGTCACCCTCCTCGACCTCCTGCGCGAGCGCCTCGGCCTGACGGGCGCCAAGAAGGGCTGCGACCGCGGCCAGTGCGGCGCCTGCACGGTGCTGGTGGACGGGCGGCGCATCAACAGCTGCCTCACGCTCGCCGCGAGCCTCGACGGCGCCGAGGTGCTGACCATCGAGGGCCTGGCCGAGGGCGACCGGCTGCACCCGGTCCAGGCGGCCTTCATCGCCCATGACGGCTTCCAGTGCGGCTTCTGCACCCCCGGGCAGATCATGAGCGCGGTCGGCCTGATCCGCGAGGGCCATGCCGGAACCGATCCCGAGCGCATCCGCGAGGGCATGAGCGGCAATCTCTGCCGTTGCGGCGCCTACGCGGGCATCCTGGACGCGGTTCAGGACGCGGCCGCCCGGACGACGGAGCAGCGGGAGGACGCGGCGTGAGGACCTTCGACTACATCCGCCCTGCGAACGTGCCGGAGGCCGTGGCGGCCGGGCAGGTTCCGGGCACCGCCTACCTCGCCGCCGGCACCAACTTGGTCGACCTGATGAAGGGCGGCGTCGCCACTCCGGAGCGGGTCGTCGACATCACCCGCCTGCCCGGCCTGTCGGCCATCGAGCGGCTGCCGGACGGCGCCACCCGGGTCGGCGCCCTGGTGCGCAACAGCGACCTCGCCTACGACCCGGCCTTCGCCAAGGCCTACCCGATGGTGGCCGAGGCCCTGCTGGCCGGCGCCTCGGCCCAGCTGCGCAACGCCGCCACGGTCGGCGGCAACCTGATGCAGCGCACCCGCTGCCAGTTCTTCACCGACGCCGTCTCACCCTGCAACAAGCGCGCGCCCGGCTCCGGCTGCGCGGCGCTCGGGCACGCCACCCGCATCCACGCGGTCCAGGGCTGGAGCGAGCACTGCATCGCCACCCACCCGTCCGACTTCTGCGTGCCGCTCGCCGCCCTCGACGCGGTGGTCGAGATCGCCGGGCCGGACGGCGCCCGGGAGGTTCCGCTCGCGGAATTCCACCACCTTCCCGGCGACCACCCGGAGCGGGAGACGGCGCTGCAACCGGGCGAGCTGATTACCGCCCTGCGGCTGCCCCCCGAGGCGGCGTCCTTCCGGGGCCACGCCCGCTATCTCAAGGTCCGTGACCGCACTTCCTACGCCTTCGCGGTGGTCTCGGCGGCGGCCGCCCTGACGCTCGAGGGGGGCACGATCGACCGAGCGCGGCTCGCCCTCGGCGGGCTGGCGCTCAAGCCCTGGCGGGTGGCGGAGGCCGAGGCGGCGCTCGCCGGACAGGCGCCCTCCCCTGAGGCCTACGCGAAGGCTGCCGACGCGGCGCTGGCGGGTGCCAAGCCCACCGGCGAGGCCAACGCCTTCAAGGTCGAGCTCGCCCGACGGGTGGCGATCCGCGCGCTGACCCAGGCCGCCGCCGGGACGCCCGCCCGGATTCCGGCGCTCCCCGCCTCTCCGTTCGGCATCGTCTGACACGCGGTCGATGGCTTGGCACCGCCGTCCCTGCGAGCGGAGCGAAGCAGCCCAGTCGGCGTCACGACCTGCGATGTCGCGCTGCCCTGGGTCACTTCGCTCCGCTCGCGATGACCGCGGGAGCCACGTTGACCGGAAGCTCCAACCGGAACCCGTCTTGAGGAGTCCCGCATGACCGCGACCTCCACGCCCGCCTCGAACCTTCCCGCCGGTGCGATCCGCCACGGCTCCAGCATCGGCCAGCCGCTGACCCGGCGGGACGGGCCCCTCAAGGTGACGGGCCAGGCCCGCTTCTCCGCCGACAACCTGCCCCCCCGAACCCTCCACGCGGCGCTCTGCGTCGCCCGGATCGGGAAGGGCCGCGTCACCGGCCTCGACGTGGCCGCCGCCGAGGCCCATCCGGGCGTCGTGGCGGTGATGACACCGCGGAACGCCCCGAAGCTCGCCAAGGACCCGGACGCCAAGGACGGGCCGTTCACGTTCCGCCTCGACCTCCTGCAGAACGACACGGTCCGCTACGCCAACCAGCCGATCGCCGTGGTGATCGCCGAGACCCTGGAGGCGGCCACGGAAGGCGCCCGGCTGCTCGCCCCGACCTACGCGGCCGAGACGCCGCGGATCGGGCTCGACGCGGGCGAGGCCTTCACGCCGGATTCGGTCGGCGTCGGCGCCCCGCCGGTGGAGACCGAGGGCGATGTCGAGGCCGGGCTGGCGGCCGCGTCCAAGAGGATCGCCGCCACCTACGAGACGCCGGCCCAGTACCACAACGCCATGGAGCCGCACGCCGCCGTGGCCAGCTGGGACGGGAACCGTCTGACGCTCTTCATGCCGACCCAGGCGCTCGCCATGTCGCAGGGCCGGCTCGCCGGGCTGTTCGGTATCAATCCCGAGGACATCCACATCGAGAGCCCCTATCTCGGCGGCGGCTTCGGCTCGAAGGGCGTGCCGGCCGGGCCGCAGGTGCTGGCCTGCATGGCGGCCAAGCTGGTCGGCCGGCCGGTGAAGCTCGTGCCGACCCGGACCCAGATGTACGGCCCGATGGGCCATCGCGGCCCGACCCGGCAGACCCTGCGCCTCGGCGCCGACGCGGCCGGCAAGCTCACGGCGCTCGACCACCACATCCTGACCGCCTCGTCGAGCTTCGACGACTTCTTCGAGCCGGCGGGACGGGCGACCAGCACCCTCTACGCCAGCCCGGCCCTCTCGATCCGCCACGAGGCGGTGCGCCTCGACACCGGCACGCCGCTGTTCATGCGCGCGCCCGGCGAAGCCACCGGCAGCGTGGCCCTGGAGAGCGCGCTGGACGAGATGGCCCACGAACTCGGCCTGGACCCGCTGGCGTTCCGCCTCGCCAACTACGCCGAGGTCGAGCCGATCACCGGCAAGCCGTTCTCCTCCAAGGCCCTGCGGGAGTGCTACCGCCGCGGCGCCGAGGCGTTCGGCTGGGCCGGGCGGCCGCTGCAGCCCCGCCAGACCCGCGACAGGGACGGGTTCCTGGTCGGCACCGGCATGGGCACCGCGACCTTCCCGGCGCTGATCTTCGAAGGCATGGCCCGGGCCGAGATCCGTGCCGACGGCACCGGCACGGTGGAACTCGGGGCGATCGACATGGGCCAGGGCGCCTGGACGGCGCTCGCGCAGATCGCCGCCGACGGGCTCGGGATCGGGATGGACGCCCTCACCTTCCGGATGGGGTCTTCGGACCTGCCGAATGCCGGCATTGCGGGCGGCTCGGGCCACACCGCGACCGCCGGCGGCGCGATCCACGCGGCCGCGGCCGACGTGATACGCCAGCTCACGGATCTCGCCACCAACGACCCCGCCTCCCCGCTCTACGGCGCGGGCAATGCCGGCGTGACCGCCGCGGACGGCCGGCTCACCCGGCGCGATGACCCGAGCCGGGGCGAATCCGTCACCGACATCCTGAAGCGGGCGGGCCGGTCGAGCATCGAGGGCCAGGGCAAGGCCGGGGCCGACCCAGCCGCGCAGGCGGCCTACGCGATGCACGCCCACGGGGCGGTCTTCGCCGAGGTGAAGGTCGACCCCGATCTCGGCCAGATCCGCGTGAGCCGCCTCGTCGGCGCCTTCGCGGCGGGCCGGGTGATCAACCCGCGCCTCGTCCAGAGCCAGTATTACGGCGGGATGATCTGGGGCCTGTCCTTCGCGCTCCACGAGCGGGCCGAGATGGACCCGCGCACCGGCCGCTTCCTCAACGACAACCTCGCCGAGTACCACGTGCCGGTGAACGCCGACGTCCCCGCCATGGAGGCGATTCTCGTCCACGAGGACGACGCGGTGGTGAACAACCTCGGCGTGAAGGGCGTCGGCGAGATCGGCATCACCGGCACGGTGGGAGCCATCGCCAACGCAATCTGGCACGCCACCGGCGTGCGGGTGCGCGAGATGCCGATCACGCTGGATAAGCTGCTCGGCTGAACGGGGGAGCGGGAGCCTAGCTCGGACACGCAACCGACTCAGCGTTTCTCCCTCCCCCACAGAAGGGGAGGGAGACGCACGTCACGCGCAGGCATGCCTCAAAAAATCAGACAATTTGATCCGTTCCGATCCGGTGCGCCGTCGGCTTCCGCCGGCTCCAGCGGTGACAGATAAGCCGCACCCTGCTATCCGTTCTCCCGCGCATATGTCGTACATATGCCGGCCGATCGCTCTGAAGAGGCGACGGCCGCAATCGAGGGGGGATGTCCATGAGCGGAACCGTTTCCATCCGGGCCATGCTGGCGGGTCTGATTCTAGCCTGCGGCGGTGCGGCCCAAGCGGCCTCGCTGACCGTCGGGTTCTCGCAGATCGGCTCGGAATCCGGCTGGCGCGCCGCCGAGACCACGGTGACCAAGTCCGAGGCCAAGACGCGCGGCATCACCGTCAAGATCGCCGACGCGCAGCAGAAGCAGGAGAACCAGATCAAGGCGATCCGCTCCTTCGTGGCGCAGGGGGTGGACGCGATCCTGCTCGCCCCCGTGGTCGCCACCGGCTGGGACGCCGTTCTCAAGGAGGCCCGGGACGCCAAGATCCCGGTGATCCTGCTCGACCGCGACATCGACCCGTCCGGCAAGGACCTCTACCTCACCGCCGTCACCTCCGACAGCGTCGCGGAGGGCCGCGTCGCCGGCAACTGGCTGGCCAGGACGGTCGGCGACAAGCCCTGCAACGTGGTCGAGCTCCAGGACACGGTCGGCGCCAGTGTCGCCACCAACCGCAAGAAGGGGTTTGACGCCGCCCTCGCGCCCCACGCCAACCTCAAGCTCGTGCGCAGCCAGACCGGCGACTTCACCCGCGCCAAGGGCAAGGAGGTGATGGAGAGCGTCATCAAGGCCGAGGGCGGCCGCGCGATCTGCGCGGTCTACGCCCACAACGACGACATGATGGTCGGCGCCATCCAGGCGATGAAGGAGGCCGGCCTGAAGCCCGGCCGGGAGATCCTGACGGTCTCGATCGACGCGGTGCCCGACATCTTCAAGGCGATGGCGGCGGGCGAGGCCAACGCCACCGTCGAATTGACTCCCGACATGGCCGGCCCGGCCTTCGACGCCCTCAAGGCCTACAAGGAGAAGGGCACCGTCCCGCCGAAGTGGATCCAGACCGAGTCGAGGCTCTACACGGCGGCCGACGACCCGTTGAAGGTCTACGAGAGCAAGAAGGGCCTCGGCTACTGACGCGCCCGGCGCCGTGATCCCTGCGAGCGGGCCCGTGTCCCACACGCCCCTTCTCAGCGTCCGCGGGCTCTCCAAGAGCTTCGCCGGGCACCAGGCCCTCGCGGGGGTCGACTTCACCCTGCGCCGGGGGGAGATCCACGCCCTGCTGGGCGAGAACGGCGCCGGCAAATCGACCTTCATCAAGACCGTGACCGGAATCGTCCGGCGCGATGCCGGCGAGGTCCGGCTCGACGGCGGGCCGATCGCGCCGCGCTCGGCCGAGGAAGCGGGCCGGGCCGGCATCGCCACGGTCTACCAGGAGGTCGGCCTGCTGCCGAACCTCACCGTGGCGCAGAATCTCTTTCTCGGCCGCGAGCCGACCCGGTTCGGCCTCGTCCGCGCCCGGGCGATGCGGCGGCGCGCGGCCGCGCGGCTGGCCGAGTTCGGCCTCGCGATCGATGTCGGGGCGCCGCTCGGCAGCTATCCGGTGGCGGTGCAGCACCTCGTGGCGATCGCCCGGGCGGTGGACCTCTCGGCCCGGGCGCTGATCCTCGACGAGCCGACCGCGAGCCTCGACGCGCACGAAGTCGCGGTGCTGTTCGGCGTGATGCGCCGGCTGGCCGCGCAAGGCATCGGCATCGTGTTCGTGACCCATTTCCTGGAGCAGGTCTACGCCATCACCGACCGGATCACGGTCCTGCGCAACGGCCGGCTGGTAACCGAGCGCGAGACCGCGGATTTCCCGCGCCTCGATCTCGTGCACACGATGCTGGGGCGCGACCTCGCCGAGGAAGAGGAGCGGGTGGAGACGGGGCCGGGGGGCCGGCGGACTAAGGCCGGGCCGCCGGTCCTGCGCGCGGAAAAACTCGGCAAGGCCGGCTATCTCCGGCCCGTCGACCTGTCGGTGGCGGGCGGCGAGGTGGTGGGCCTCGCCGGCCTCCTCGGCTCCGGGCGGACCGAGACGGCCCGCCTGCTGTTCGGCGCCGAGCGGCCGGACCAGGGCCGCATCCTCCTCGACGGGAAGCCCACCCGGATCGCCGGCCCCCGGGACGCGCTGCGCCACCGCCTCGGCTACTGCCCGGAGGAGCGCAAGACCGACGGCCTCGTCGCCGACCTGACCGTGCGGGAGAACATCGTGCTGGCTCTCCAGGCTCGGAAGGGCCCGTTCCGGCCCCTCGGCCGGGCCGCGCAGGACCGGATCGCCCGCGCCTTCATCGCCAAGCTCGACATCCGCCCGCCCGATCCGGAGCGGCCGATCGGGCTCCTGTCCGGGGGCAACCAGCAGAAGGCGCTGCTGGCGCGCTGGCTCGCCACCGAGCCGCGCCTGCTGATCCTCGACGAGCCGACCCGGGGCATCGATGTCGGGGCGCACGCGGAGATCATCCGGCTGATCCGGAGCCTGTGCGACGCCGGCCTCGCCCTGCTGGTGATCTCGTCCGAGCTGGAGGAGATCGTGACCTATTCCGACCGGGTGATCGTGATGCGCGACCGCGCCCAGGTGGCCGAACTCGCCGACGGGGCGATCGACGTCACCGCCATCCTCCGGGCCATCGCGGCGGAAGCGCCTGCGGTCATGGCGGAGTCCGTCTGATGCGCGCGCTGCGCGCCGGGGCGCCCCAGCTCCTCGCCTTCCTGGCCGTGCTGCTGGCCGACCGGCTGGTCGCACCGCAATTCCTCGACGTGCACTGGCAGGACGGGCGCCTGTTCGGCAGCCTGATCGACGTGTTCAACCGCGGCGCCCCGGTGGCACTCCTGTCGCTCGGCATGGTGCTGGTGGTGGCCACCGGGGGCATCGACCTGTCGGTGGGCGCCGTGATGGCGATCGCGGGCGCCGTGGCGGCGAGCCTCGCCGACAGCCAGCCCCTGCCCCTGGTGCTCGCGGCGGCTTTGGCCACGGGGCTCCTCTGCGGGCTGTGGAACGGCCTCCTAGTGGCGGTGCTGCGCATCCAGCCGATCGTCGCCACCCTGATCCTGATGGTCGCGGGCCGCGGCATCGCCCAGCTGATCACCAAGGGGCGGATCGTCACCTTCGCCTCGCCCGACCTCGCGTTTCTCGGCGGCGGCGCGCTCTTGGGGGTGCCGATGCCAGTGGTGCTGGCCCTCGGGATGCTGCTCGTGACCCTCGCGCTGGTGCGCGGCACGGCTTTCGGCCTGATGATCGAGGCGACCGGCGGCAACGCGCGGGCGAGCGCGCTCGCCGGCATCGACACACGCGCGGTGACGCTGGCGGTCTATGTCTGGAGCGGCTTCTGCGCGGCGCTGGCGGGCGTGGTCGCGGCGGCCGACATCCTGGGAGCGGACGCCAACAATGCCGGGCTGTGGCTCGAACTCGACGCGATCCTGGCCGTGGTGGTGGCGGGCTCGTCGCTCCTCGGCGGCCGGTTCAGCCTGTGGCTGGCGGTGCTCGGGGCCTTCCTGATCCAGGCGATGAACACCGGGATCCTGCTCTCCGGCCTGCCGCCGGAACTCAACCTCGTGGTCAAGGCCGCGGTGGTGCTGGCGGTGCTCCTGCTGCAATCGCCGCGCCTCGCGGGCCTGACCCTGCTGCTGCGGAGCCCGCGATGAGCCGCAATCTCCCGGTCCTCGTCGCCGCGCTCCTGTTCGCGGCGGGCTACGGCCTGTGCGCGACGCAGTACCCCGCCTTCCTGACCACCCGGGTCGTCGGCAACCTGCTCACCGACAGCGCCTTCCTGGGCATCGTGGCGGTCGGCACGACCTTCGTGATCATCGCGGGCGGCATCGACCTCTCGGTCGGCTCGGTGGTGGGGTTCACCACGGTGTTCCTGGCGCAGGCCATCCAGCGCTGGGGGATCCCGCCGCTCGCCGCCTTCGGGATCGTGCTCCTGGCGGCGGCCCTGTTCGGAGCCGCGATGGGCGCGCTGATCCACGTCTTCGACATGCCGCCTTTCATCGTGACGCTGGCCGGAATGTTCCTAGCGCGGGGCGCCGGCTTCCTGATGTCCACCGAGTCGGTCCCGATCGACGCGCCCCTCTACGGCGCGGTCTCCGACCTCGCCTTGCACCTGCCCGGCGGCGGCCGGCTGACCCTGACGGCGGGGGTGATGCTGGCCGTGTTCCTGGCGGGCGGGGTGCTGCTCCACGCGACCCGCTTCGGCGCGAGGGTCTACGCCCTCGGCGGCAGCCGCCAGACGACGGTGCTCATGGGCGTGCGGGTCGGGCGCAACATCGTGGCGGTTTACGCCCTGTCGAGCCTGCTCGCCGCGCTCGCCGGGATCGTGTTCTCCCTCGACACCGCCTCGGGCACGCCGCTCTCGGCGGTGGGGGTGGAACTCGATGCGATCGCGGCCGTGGTGATCGGCGGCACGCTGCTGACCGGCGGCCAGGGCGGCCTGCCGGGCACCTTCCTGGGGGTGATGATCGGCGGCCTGATCCAGACGGCCATCACCTTCGACGGCACCCTGTCGAGCTGGTGGACCAAGATCGCCACCGGCCTGCTGCTCTTCGCCTTCATCGCGCTCCAGCAGGGCTCGGTGGCATTGGCCGGGCGCTCGGGCCGGCGGGGCCGGGCTGCCGCCAGCGCACCGGCTGTCCGCCCGACGAAGGTCCGGGCCTGAGGCGCAGCCTTCCGCGGCCGTTTGCCAGGACTGGCGCTCCCGATCTGCGAGGCACCCACCCTCCCCCATCTGCGGGCTACAAGATTCACACATCTCTGGCCGGGGCGCGCTCTCCTACCCTTGTGGGGAGGAGTTTGGGAATCGCAGATCCCGCGTGGGGGTGGTGCCGGATGAGGCGCGGTGGTTCCTTCTGAACCAACCCCCACCCCTATCCCATCCCCATAAGGAGGAGGGGAAAAGCGCCCACCCTTCAATGTGTTAGCCCCAAGCCGAGATGTGTGGATCCGTAGCTCAGCGGGGGGGCCAAGACGCGCGGTGCCCGTCGTGGCATCCCGGCCCGTGGCCCTGCCATCGCGTGACAGCCTAAAGATTTTCCCGTCAGCCCGGCCTATGGTCCCCGCCCGCATCGTCCTGCGACGGAGGAAGAGACCGGAATGCCCCTCACCAGCGACATAAGCGGCGTCGTGCCGATCGCCCCGACGCCGTTCCACCCGGACGGCCGGATCGACGAGGCCTCCCTCGACCGCATGACCGACTTCTTCGGTGCCGCAGGGGTCGACGGGCTGACGATCCTCGGCCAGCTCGGCGAAGCCGGAAAGCTCGACCACGCGGAGGGGATCGCGGTGGCCAAGCGCGTCCTCGGGCGCACCCGGCTGCCGGTGATCGTCGGCGTCACGGCGCCGGGCTTCGCGGCCATGCGCTCCCTCGCCCGGGAGGTGATGGATCTCGGCGCGGCCGGCGTGATGATCGCCCCGCCCAACACCCTGCGCACCGACGATCAGGTGGTCGGCTATTTTCGGAATGCCGCCGAGGCGGTGGGCCCGGACGTGCCGTTCGTGCTGCAGGATTATCCCCTCACCTTCTCGGTGCAGATGAGTCCGGCGGTGATCCGCCGGATCGTGTCCGAGAACGCGTCCTGCGTGATGCTCAAGCACGAGGACTGGCCGGGCCTGGAGAAGATCTCGACGCTGCGCGGCTTCGAGCGTGACGGATCCATGCGCCACATCTCGATCCTGGTCGGCAACGGCGGCCTGTTCCTCGATTTCGAGACCGAGCGCGGTGCCGACGGGGCCAATACCGGCTACGCCTTCCCGGAGATGCTGGTCGATGTGGTTCGCCTGGGCCGGGCGGGCGAGCGCGACGCCGCCCATGACCTGTTCGACGCCCACCTCCCCTATCTCCGCTACGAGCAGCAGCAGGGTCCGCTGGGGCTCGCGGTGCGCAAGTACGTGTTCATGCGCCGGGGGATTTTTTCATCGGACGCGCAGCGCAAACCCTCGCAGGCGCTGACCGCACAGGCGAAGGCCGAGGTCGAGTACCTGCTGGCGCGCCTCGCCCGCACCGACGGCCGGGCGCGGCTGGAGGGCTGAGGCCAGGCCTCCCTCCGCATGGGAGCGGGTTGGAGCGAAGGTGCCGGTTCGTCTCGCTCCGTCACCGCCTCGGCGGCCTCACGCCCCCGCCTTGCCCTCCGGCTGCGGCGCGACCCGGTCGCCGTCGCGCAAGGACGCCGGCGGCCCCACCACGACCCGCTCGTCCCCGGTGAGGCCGGAGCGCAGCTCCAGGGCCGAGCGGGTCTGTCGGAAGATCGTGACCGGGCGCATCCGCGCCACCGCGCGCCCGTCCGATTCTGTCTCGACCACCGCCACCCGGGTCCCGTTCTGGTCGAAGATCAGGGCGTCGTTCGGCACCGTCACGGCCGGCGAGACCCGCGGGATCTCCAGCGTGATGGTGATGTAGAGGCCCGCCCGGAGGAGCCCGTCCGGGTTGGGGATGTCGACCTGCGTCACCAGGATCCGCGCCGCGGAGAGCAGCGTCGTCGAGGAGCGCGAGACCTTCCCGGGGAAGACCTTGCCGGGGATCTGCGCCACCTCGATCCGGGCGTCGAGCCCGTCGCGGACGCCGTCGGCGGCGTAGAGCGGCACGTTCACCGCCATGCGCAGCACGTCGTCCCGCGCCAGCATCAGGAGCGGCGCGCCAGTGTTCGTGTCCGCCGTGACCGCGTCGCCGACATCGTTGTTGCGGGCCGTCACCACCCCGTCGAAGGGCGCGCGGATCTCCTCGAAGCCGGTCAGGACCTTGAGCCGGGCGACCTGCGCCTCCTGCGCGGCGATATTGGCCTCCGCGACCTTGACGGCGGCCTTGGCGGCGTCGACGTTGGCGGTCTGAGCCAACACCCCGGCCTGGGACGTGTCGGCGTTCTGCCGGGTCTCGATCCCCGTACCGGCGAGCGTCGAGGTCCGGCGGTTGGTCACGTCCGCGAGGTGGCGGTTGGCCTCGGCCTGGTCGACCATCGCGCGCGCCTGGATCAGCGCCGCCTGCAGCTGCAGCACCTGCGACTGCGCCTGGACAAGCTGCTGGTCGAGGTCGGGCGCGCTGATCCGGAACAGCAGGTCGCCCTTCCGCACATGCGTGCCGATGTCGACCTTGCGCTCGACGATGTAGCCGGTCGCCCGCGGGTACAGGCTCGCCGTGTCGAAGGCCTGCGTCGTGCCGGTCTGGGTCAGGCTCAGGGGACCGGAGGCCCGCACGGCCCGGGCGACCCGCACGCTCGGCGGCTTCGTCTCGACGGCCGGCGGCGGGCTCGCCGCCCGGGACTGTTCCGGCCAGTGGCGGTAGCCGAGGAACCCGGCGCCCGCCAGCGCGAGCAGGACGAGCCACAGGCGGCCGCCCGAAGCGGAGCCGCGGGCTTCCCCCGCAGCTGAACGATCCGCGTCCGCCATCCTCGCCCCCGGGTCGCGCCGCGCGTCGAAGTCCGCGTCGGCGCGTGCCGACCGGAACGCGTCCAGCGCTGTATTCAATGCATAGACGACGCGCGGGCTCCGGGCGAGATGCCGCAGCGCGGGATGCGGGCCGTTCCCGGATCCTCCGAGCCCGCCCCCGGTTACCCTGCAAAACTCCAGGGACCGACCCGTAATGACCGAGATCTCCAGGCGCGCCGTCATCGCGGCCGCCGGCGGCGCCATGGCAGCGTCCTCCGCGGCGGCGCAATCCGCTCTTCCGGTCGCGCCCGAGCGCGGCGGCAAGGGGGCCGACATCCTGGGCCCGCAGAACCGCCCCCGGGCCGCCGAGGAGCCCTTCACCCTGGCGCCGCCCGCCACCGACCACGGCACCATGCCGAACCTGAAATGGTCGTTCGCGGACAGCCACATGCGGCTGGAGAAGGGCGGCTGGGCGCGCCAGACCACGATCCGCGAGCTGCCGGTCTCGAAGGCCATGGCGGGGGTCAACATGCGGCTCAAGGCCGGCGTGGTCCGCGAGATGCACTGGCACAAGGAGGCCGAGTGGTCCTACATGATCAAGGGCAAGGCCCGGATCACCGCGATCGATCAGGACGGGCGCACCTTCGCGGACGACGTCGGCGAAGGCGACCTCTGGTACTTCCCCGGCGGCATCCCGCACTCCATCCAGGGCCTCTCGGCCGACGGGGTGGACGGCTGCGAGTTCCTGCTGGTGTTCGACGACGGCGGCTTCTCGGAGGATTCCACCTTCCTGCTGACCGACTGGCTCGCGCACACGCCGAAGGACGTGCTCGCCAAGAACTGCGGCCTGCCGGAGAGCGCGTTCGCCAATGTCCCCGAGAAGGAGCTCTACATCTTCCCCGGCCCCATGCCGGGGCCGCTCGCGGCCGACAGGATGGGCGGCTCCGGGCCGGTGCCCAAGACCTTCAGCCACCGGATGCTGGCGCAGGAGCCGCTGCGCACGAAGAGCGGCAGCGTGCGCATCACCGATTCCATCGTGTTCCCGGCCTCGACCAACATCGCCGCCGCCCTCGTCGAGGTCGAGCCCGGGGGCCTGCGCGAGCTGCACTGGCACCCCAACAGCGACGAGTGGCAATACTACCTCTCCGGCCGGGGGCGGATGACGGTGTTCGGCTCGGAATCGAAGGCCCGCACCTTCGACTACCAAGCCGGCGACGTGGGCTACGTGCCCTTCGCCATGGGCCACTACATCGAGAACACCGGCGACACGGTGCTGACCTTCCTGGAGATGTTCAAGAGCCCGCGCTACGCCGACATCTCGCTCACGCAGTGGCTGGCGCTGACCCCGCACCCCCTGGTGCAGGCCCATACCGGGCTGGATCCGAAGCAGGTCGACGCGCTCTCTCCGGTGAAGGCGCCGGTCGTGCCGGGTTGACGCGCCCCGGAACTTGGCCCGACCCTGGCGCGTCGATCGCTTGTAGTCGGATCGATCATCGCACGGAGAGACTCATGCGCGCCGCGTCCCGCGCGCTCCTCGCCCTGGCGCTCGCCCTCCCGGCGGGGGCGGCCTCGGCGCAGGTGCAGCAGAACGACCCGAACGCCGCCAACGCGTCGTTCGCCCTGCAGAGCCAGATCCGGACCCTCAACCAGCAGCGGGTGACGGACTTCAACACGCTCAACCAGACGATCCAGCGCAACGTCCAGTTCGATCCCTACGGCTACGGACCCTATGTGCCCTACCGGGGTGTCCGTGTGGGCCGCCATGTCGGCCGCCACGGGATCGCGCGGCGGGGCGGCGGCGGAGTCAACACGAGCGTGTGCATCGGCTGCTGAGCGGCGTGGACCGCTGCGAACTCCGGGCGGAGCGGGGAAAGCCCGAAAAAAGCCTTTCCCCGCCGACAGGCTTCACCCAGAAGCTATGCCCATGGTGGCGTGCGCATGAACATCCTGCTGATCGGCTCCGGCGGCCGCGAGCACGCCCTGGCCTGGCGACTGGCCCAGAGCCCCCTCTGCACCCGTCTGTTCACGGCGCCGGGCAATCCCGGCACGGCCCGTCACGGGACCAATCGGTCGGACCTCTCCGTCACGGACCACGCCGCCGTAGCGGCCTTCTGCGCCGCGGAGTCGATCGGCCTCGTGGTCGTCGGACCTGAGGCGCCCCTGGTCGCCGGTCTGGTGGACGACTTGAAGGCCGCCGGGATCCGCGCCTTCGGGCCGACCCGCGACGCCGCCCGGCTCGAAGGCTCCAAGGGCTTCACCAAGGATCTCTGCGCCGCCTGCGGCATCCCCACGGCCGCCTTCGCGCGCTTCACCGAACTGGAGCCGGCGCTGGCCTATACCCGGCAGCAGGGCGCCCCGATCGTCGTGAAGGCCGACGGGCTCGCCGCCGGCAAGGGCGTCACCGTCGCCGAGACCCTGGATCAGGCCGAGGACGCGCTGGCCGCCCTGTTCGAGGAGCCGGGTGCCGAGGTGGTGGTCGAGGAGTGCCTGTTCGGCGAGGAGGCGAGTTTTTTTGCACTCTGCGACGGCACCCGGGCGATCCCGCTCGGCACCGCGCAGGACCACAAGCGCGTGTTCGACGGCGACCGCGGCCCGAACACCGGCGGCATGGGCGCCTATTCCCCGGCCCGGGTCGTCACCCCGGAGATCGAGGCCCGGGTCATGGCCGAGATCATCGCGCCGACGCTTGCCGGCATGCGGGCGCGCGGCTGCCCGTTCACCGGCATCCTCTATGCCGGCCTGATGCTCACCGCCGACGGCCCCAAGCTGATCGAGTACAACACCCGCTTCGGCGACCCCGAGGCGCAGGTGCTGATGCCGCGCCTGTCCTCCGACCTCGTGCCGGCGCTGCTCTCGGCCTGCGAGGGCGATCTCTCGGGCGTGAGCCTGGAATTCGACGCCCACCGGGCCGCGCTCACCGTGGTGATGGCGGCGGCGGGCTATCCGGGGGCCGTGGTCCGGGGCTCGGTCATCCGCGGCGTCGACGCCGCCGAGGGCGACGGCGTGTTCGTCTTCCAGGCCGGCACCCGCGCCGAGGACGGGCAGTTGCTGGCCGATGGCGGCCGGGTCCTGGCGGTCACGGCCTTGGGCGACAGCGTCACGGATGCCCAGGCCCGCGCCTACGCGGCGGTGGCCCGGATCGACTGGCCGGAGGGGTTCTGCCGGCGCGACATCGGGTTTCGCGCGGTGGCGCGGGAGGCGGGCGGCGAGGGCTGAGCGTCTGCGCCCTACTCCCCCACCGCCGCCCCGGCCGGCCTCCGGTTGTCGTTGGCGCCGTAGAGCAGGCCCGGCCGCATCCGCTCCGTGCGCGAGGCGTCGTTGCCCGAGGAGGCCGCCTCGGGAAGGATTGGCGCGGCGGCGCGGACCGCGATCAGCTCCTGCGCGCCCCAGGGCTTCTGCTCGACGATCGTGTGACCCATGCCCCGCAGGATCTCTCTCGTGTCTGCCGAGAGCGCGAAGGGCTCGGCGTAGACCGTGTCGGGCAGCCACTGGTGGTGGATGCGCGGGGCGTCGACCGCCTCCTGCGGCTCCATGCCGAAATCCAGCATGTTGATCAGCGTCTGCGCGTTGATCGTGATGATCCGCGAGCCCCCCGGCGAGCCCGCCACCAGCGCCACCTTGCCGTCGCGCAGCACGATCGTGGGCGCCATGGACGAGAGCGGGCGCTTGCCGGGCGCGATCGCGTTCCTCGTCCCCTGCACGAGGCCGAACAGGTTCGGCACCCCGGTCTTGACGGTGAAGTCGTCCATCTCGTCGTTCAGGAAGAACCCCGTGTCGCCGGCGATCACCCCGGCGCCGAAATAGCCGTTGATCGTGTAGGTCAGCGCGGCCGCGTTGCCGGCCCGGTCCATCACCGAGATGTGGGTGGTCTCGGCCCGCTCCCGGGTCTCCAGGCCCGGATCCGGCCGGATCTCCGCTGACGGAGTCGCCCGGTCGGGCCGGATCGAGGCCCGGAGCGTCTCCGCGTAGGCCGGCGACAGGAGCCGGGTCACGGGGTTATCCACGAAGGCCGGGTCGCCCAGCAGCAGGTTGCGGTCGGCGTAGGCGCGCTTCATGGCCTCGACCATCAGGTGCACGCTCCGGGCGGCGTTGAACCCGGCCGCCCGGAGGTCGTAGCCGTCGAGGATGCTCAGGATCTCGCACAGCGTGGTGCCGCCCGACGAGGGCGGGGGCGCCGACAGGATCGTGACGCCCCGGTAGCGGCAGGTCAGCGGCTCGGACTGCGTGACCGTGTAGGCGGCGAAGTCGGCCGCCGTGAGGAGGCCGCCGCCCGCGCGCGACGCTGCCTCCACGGCGTCCGGGATCGCGCCCTTGTAGAACGCGTCCGCGCCGTGGTCGGCGATGGCCTGGAGGGTGCGGGCGAGATCGGCCTGGACCAGCCGGTCCCCGGGCCGCCAGGGCGTGCCGTCCGGGCGCAGGAAGATCCGCGCGACGTTTCCTTGCGTGGCGAACAGCTTGGTGCCGGATTCGAGGATGTCGGTGTCGCCCCGGGTCAGCACGAACCCGTCCCGGGCGAGCCGGATCGCCGGCGCCATGACCTGGGCCAGCGGCAGGGTGCCGTATTCGGACAGCGCGGTGTTGAGGCCCAGCACGGTCCCGGGCACGCCGGCCGCCTTCCAGCCGCGCAGGCTCGCGCCCTTCACGACGTTGCCCGAGGCGTCGAGATACATGTCCCGGCTCGCCGCCGCCGGGGCCGTCTCGCGGAAGTTGATGAAGCGGCTGCGACCGTCGGCGGCGTGGAGCACCAGGAAGCCGCCGCCGCCGATGTTGCCGCAGCACGGGTTCACCACCGCCTCGGCATAAGCCACCGCCACCGCGGCATCGACGGCGTTGCCGCCCGCCTTCAGGATGTCGGCCCCCACCTCCGAGGCGAGGCGCTGGGACGAGACCACCATCCCGTTCTCGCCCTCCACGGCCGGTCCCGAAGCCGCCCGGGCCGGCGGGCCGCCGAGGAGGAGGAGGGCGGCCAAGAGCAGCGCGCGTGCCGGTGCGATCATCCCTGCCCTCTCCGGTGCGGGTTCCGCGCCGCCATATAGGGCGGGCGGAATGATTCGCGCGTGCCCGACCCTTCACATGCGCGACCGCATCCTGAGGCGCCGGAGCGCAGCGGAGGCCTCGAAGGAGCCCTCCAGCCAGCCGCGCGACCCCTGGAGCCCACCTCGGAGGCTGCTGCGCTGCACCTCAGGATGAGGGGAGCGAAGGGAGGTGAGGGATCTGGCCGATCCGCCTCACTCGGTTTCGCTTGAACGCTCCGGGTGAGGTGCCCCTCTCCGTCATCACGAACGTAGCGCAGCGACCCAGGGCAGCGCGACATGAGGAGACGTGGCGCTGCTGGATTGCTTCGCTCCGCTCGCAGGGCCGGCGGCGCCGCCGGCCTCAGCCGTTGCGGAACGTATAGCTGTAGCCGTTCAGCGCCGGCGCGCCGCCGAGATGGGCGTAGAGCACCTTCGCGCCCTTCGGGAAGAAGCCCGTCTTCACGAGGTCGATCATGCCCTGCATCGACTTCCCCTCGTAGACCGGATCGGTGATCATCCCCTCGAGCCGGGCCGAGAGACGGATCGCCTCCACGGTCTCCTTTGAGGGCACGCCGTAGACCGGGTAGGCGTAATCCTCGTTGAGCACCACGTCGTCGGCGACGATGTCGCCCACGCCGACCAGCGCGGCGGTGTTCTGGGCGATGTCGAGGACCTGGGCCTTGGTCTGGGCCGGGGTGCAGGAGGCGTCGATGCCGATGACGTTGCGGGCGCGCCCGTCGGCGGAGAAGCCCACCAGCATGCCGGCATGGGTCGAGCCCGTCACCGTGCAGACCACCACGTAGTCGAAGCGCAGACCCATCTCGGCCTCCTGCCTGCGCACCTCCTCGGCGAAGCCGACATAGCCGAGCCCGCCATACTTGTGCACCGAGGCGCCGGCCGGGATCGCGTAGGGCTTGCCGCCCTCGGCCTCGACCTCGGCGAGCGCCCGCTTCCACGAATCGCGGATGCCGATGTCGAACCCGTCATCCACGAGCTGTGTCTGCGCGCCCATGATCCGCGACAGGAGGATGTTGCCGACCCGGTCGTAGACCGCGTCCTCGTGGGGCACCCAGGCTTCCTGGATCAGCCGGCACTTCATCCCGATCTTGGCGGCCACCGCCGCGACCATGCGGGTGTGGTTCGACTGCACGCCGCCGATCGACACCAGCGTGTCGGCACCGCTCTTGATCGCGTCCGGCACGATGTATTCGAGCTTGCGCAGCTTGTTGCCGCCGTAGGCGAGGCCGGAATTGCAATCCTCGCGCTTGGCGTAGAGTTCGACCTCGCCGCCGAGATGGGCCGTCAGGCGCTTGAGGGGCTCGATCGGCGTCGGGCCGAAGGTCAGGGGATAGCGCTCGAACTTGTCCAGCATCGGGTCTCTCCGGGTCTCGGGGCGCCCCCGGGGCAGCAGCGGTCGCGGTCCGCCCGGGTGCGTCGAAGCGAGGCCTCGGCGACGGCCCGGCGCGAGGCCCGGCTCCGTCTTCGAGGCGCAGGAAAAGCTATCCGATTCGCGATGAAAGGTGCTCTCGATCTTTCGGATTTGATATCCGATGACTTGCGCCGCTGATCCTTTTGGCTGCAGATAGTTCCAGCTCGCGGGCATTTTCCGAAAGAATCATCCATGTCCGCAGGGCTCGACCGGATCGACCAGAAGATCCTCCGTCTCCTCCAGACGGACGGACGCATGGCGAATGCCGAGATCGCCGAGCGGGTCGGCACCAGCGCGGCCACCTGCCACCGCCGGATCCAGCGCCTGTTCGCGGACGGGTTCGTGCGGGCGGTCCGGGCCCTGATCGACCCGATGCGGGTCGGGCGCGGCACCCTGGTCTTCGTCGGCGTCGTCCTCGACCGCTCGACGCCCGAGAGCTTCTCCGAGTTCGAGGCGGCCGTACGGGCGATCCCCGTGCTCCTCGACTGCCACCTCGTGGCCGGCGATTTCGACTACATGCTGAAGATCCGCGTCTCCGACATGGCCGACTTCAACCGCCTCCACAGCGCCACGCTGATCGGCCTGCCGGGGGTGCGCCAGACCCGGACCTTCTTCGTGATGAAGGAGGTGATCGACAACGCGCCCCTCGATCTGTGAGGCCGCCTACCCCTCCCCGCGCCGCGCCTTCCGCAGCGCCTCCCACCGTTCGAGGCGCTCGGCCAGCCTTGTCTCGTAGCCGCGCTCCGTGGGCGCGTAGAGGTGCTGGCGCCCCAGCGCGTCGGGCCAGTAATCCTGGCCCGAGAAGGCGTCGGGCTCGTCGTGGTCGTAGCGGTAGCCCTCGCCGTAGCCGATCCGCTTCATCAGCTTGGTCGGGGCGTTGAGGATCGTGCGCGGCGGCGGCAGGGAGCCCGCCTCCTTGGCCAACCGCGTCGCGGCCTTGTAGGCCTCGTAGACGGCGTTCGATTTCGGCGCGCAGGCGAGGTAGATCGCCGCCTGGGCGAGGGCCAGCTCGCCCTCGGGGCTGCCGAGGAAGTCGAACGCGTCCTTGGCGGCGTTGGCCACCACCAGGGCCTGCGGGTCGGCGAGCCCGATATCCTCCACCGCCATGCGCACCAGCCGGCGGGCGATGAACAGCCGGTCCTCGCCGGCATCGAGCATCCGGCAGAGGTAGTAGAGCGCCGCGTCCGGATCCGAGCCGCGCACCGTCTTGTGGAGCGCCGAGATCAGGTTGTAGTGGCCCTCCTGCGCCTTGTCGTAGATCGGCGCGCGCCGCTGCACGATCTCCTGTAGCGCCTCGGCGTCGAGGGTCTCGCCGGGCCGGGCCGAGCGCCAGACCTCCTCCGCGAGCGTCAGGGCCGCCCGGCCGTCGCCGTCGGCCATGCGGACCAGCACGCCGCGCGCCTCCTCGGTGAGCGGCAAGGCTTGGCCGGTCAGCGCCTCGGCCCGGACCAGCAGCCGCGCGATGGCGCCCGGATCCAGCGCCCGGAACAGCAGCACCCGGGCGCGGGACAGGAGCGCGGCGTTCAACTCGAAGGAGGGGTTCTCCGTCGTCGCGCCCACCAGCGTGACGGTGCCGTCCTCCATCACCGGCAGGAAGGCGTCGAGCTGCGCCCGGTTGAACCGGTGGATCTCGTCCACGAACAGCAGGGTCCCCTGCCCGCTCGCCCGACGCTTGCGGGCGGCCTCGAACACCTTGCGCAGGTCGGGCACGCCCGAAAAAATCGCCGAGATCTGCTCGAAATGCAGGTCGGTGCCCTGGGCGAGCAGCCGCGCCACCGTGGTCTTGCCGGTGCCGGGCGGTCCCCAGAAGATCAGCGAGCCGAGGCTGCGTCCCCGCAGCAGGCGGGTGAGCGCACCGCCCTCCCCGGTCAGGTGCTCCTGGCCGACGACCTCGGTGAGGGTCTGCGGGCGCAGCCGGTCCGCCAGCGGGCGGGCGGCCTCGGCGCCCGGAGGGCGGCCGGGATCCGGCGCGGAGGGCGGCTCCGCGGAGGCGAACAGGTCGGACATCCGCGCATCAACACCGGGCGCGGCCGGGCGCGCAAGCCGGGCGCCGGAGCTTGCCCACGGTCACGGGCCGGGAGTCGGACCTTTCGGGCTCAGCCGCCGAATACCGAGGTCAGGATCTCGCCGTTGCGGTTGATCGCCACCTCCCAGGAATTGAGGCTGTTGCGGGTGGCGCGATCGAGATCCTTGGTGGTCGGAACCGGCATGCCGTTGACCGAGAGGATCACGTCGCCTTTCTGCAGACCCACGCGGGCGGCGATGGAGTTGTCGTCCACCGCCTGCACGGCCACGCCCTCGGCCGGGAAGTCCACCTGCATCTCCTCGGCCACCGCCGGCGAGGTGTTGACGAGCGTCGCCCCCAGGAAGGGCGAGCGGGTCTTCACCTTGAGCACGTCGCGCGGGCGCGTCTCCGGGGCCGGGGCGAGCTTGACCGAGACTGTCTGACGGGTCGTGCCCCGCAGGATCCCGAAGCGGGTCTGGCCCTGCACGCCCTTCAGGGCGAAGCGGTAGCCGAAGGCTTCCGGGTCGGCGACCTCCTGGCCATCGACCGTGAGGATCAGGTCGCCGCGCTTCAGGCCTGCCTCCTCGGCCGGGCTCTTGGACTGCAGGCTCGCCACCAGCACGCCGGTCGGGTGGTCGAGGCCCATGCTGTCGGCGATGTCGGGGGTGACGCTCTGGATGCGCGCGCCGAGCCAGGGCCGGCGCACGACGTTCGCCCCGTCGCGGGCGGCGTCGACCACCGCCTTGACCATGCCC